>CAZGWO010000059.1:0-4230 GCA_964528835.1 uncultured Pseudobdellovibrionaceae bacterium | reverse complement strand
CATGGCTCTTTTGTTTGTCGCTTTAGATATTTTGTAGCTACAAGCAGTTTGCCAGGGATTTAATTTTTTGATTTCATTTTATGCGTATTTGGACGCGAGCAATATCGTTCTTGACACAACGTCCGTTTTATCGAACAATCCAGACCTTTTCCTTTATGGAAAAGGTGTTGACGGTATTTTTTGTGATCATTGCTGTGGGAGCACTTGGATTTTGGCTCTATGTCGGATTTATTGCAATGACAGTTGAAGGGCCGAAGCGCGGTGGTGTTTATACGGAGGCGGTATTTGGGCAACCGACATATTACAATCCACTTTTGTTGCGTGTCGGCGCGGAAGGTGAGGCGGAAGCAAATGTTACAACATTGGTTTATAGCGGCCTCTTTCGTCCGGATGGGCATGGTGGCATTGTGCCGGACCTCGCGGAGCGTTATGAACGTTCCAGTGATGGTAAACAGTATACGGTATACATCAGGAAGAATGCTCTGTGGCATGATGGTCAGCGCGTAACAGCTGATGATGTCGTTTACACAATTCACACAATTCAAGATAAGCGCTTTACGATTTCACCGGCATTGGTACGTGCGTGGGCAGATATTACCGTGGAAAAGGTGGATGACTTCACCGTACGCTTTACACTGAAGAAACCATTTGTGTCATTTGTTGCTGCGCAATTACGAATAGGCATCCTACCGGCACATATTTGGCAGAATGTAGAACCGGATGCGTTTGCCCTTGCCAAGAGCAATGTGCAACCAATTGGTTCCGGTCCGTATAAATTGCAAGAGAATGTAACAGATAGTGATGGAGCATTGACCAGTACGACACTTTCGCGTTTTCGTGATTACTATGGTGATGCGCCCTACATTGATCGTATTAAGTTTTCATTCTTTTCTACGGAAGATGCTGTTGTGACAGCATATACATCACGACAAGTCATGGGCGCAAGCATATCAGCACAAGATATTGCGCAGATTACAGATGCTGACGAGACAGCACAGATACATCGTATGATTATTCCGTCGGTGTACGGTGTGTTCTTTAATCCGCTCAAAAGCGCAGCATTGGCATATACCGATGTTCGTAGAGCACTAACAATGGCAACGGATCGGGCGGCAATTATCGCCGCGTCACTTGGTGGTGAGGGCGTTCCAACACCAACACCGTTTGTGCCGGGGATGACGTGGTATGTTGCGTCAAATGCATGGGCGCCATATGATATAGATGCCGCGAATGCGCTTTTGGAAAAGAATGGGTGGAAACGGGGCGATGATGGTATTCGCGCACGAGAGGGAACGGTATTGCGATTTTCGCTGGTTGTGCCTGATTGGGACAGCATTGTTACAACGGCAAATATAATTAAGGAACAGTGGCGACGTGTCGGCGCTGATGTTCAAGTGAAAGTTCTCGCAAGTGATATGTTCCGTACAGCATTGTCAGAGCGATCGTATGGTGCGCTTCTTTTCGGACAGACGTATTTCTCTTTTGATGCTGATCCATTTGCATTTTGGCATTCCAGTCAGAAAAATGCACCGGGATTGAATTTTTCGCAATTAGCCAATAAGGATATTGATGAAGTTCTTACGCGGGCACAGGGTGAATTGGATGATCAAAAACGTAGTGAACTGTACCAGTCATTCAATAAAAAGCTCGCAAAAAATGTACCGGCAACATTTCTTTATACACCATATTATATTCTTGTACAGTCTCGCAAAGTCCATGGCATGATTGCGGAGAAGGTGAGTCGACCGGCAGATCGTTTTGCGACGATTGGCACGTGGTATGTTGCAACCAAGCGAGTATTTGCCAAAAAGAAAGAGTAGTTGGTTAGTGTATGCGCATTGACAAATCTACAGACTTTTGTAAAATGATATATTATCTCTCAGCAAGGCATCTTGTAAGTATCTTGTAAAAAGACAATTAAGATCAAATCGTCTTTATATTGTATACTGCGTTACAATTATTGTGGTGTGTGGGGTAATGTATAAGCCGAAGTGGCGGAATTGGTAGACGCGCTACGTTCAGGTCGTAGTGGGGGCAACCCCGTGGAGGTTCAAGTCCTCTCTTCGGCACAAAGAGTAATCTTTGCCATGTATATATGATATAAAATCTTCATGGTGACAGATAACTGGTAAATCAATAAAGATAAAGCGTATGGCATTTTACAAAGCCATACAGAGCAGATTTTGTAATTACTTATTTAGTATAGAGATTGTATTGTATGAATACTCCAACAGTGCAGACGGCAGATCAACGTCGTCGTATGCGTCAGCGTGAAGAAGCGCAAAGAATGATACGGCACGGCGCACATCAAACACAAACACGACATACCGGCAGTGGTCGTAAAGATGTTAAAGAACACGGTATGCGCACAGCGCAAGTCGGTAATCGTCGTCGTAGCAGAAAGAAACAAGTGACACAATCATCGCGTACGTACAGTGAGCAGTTGCGAACAAGTGCGCATCAGAAACAGCAAAATCATATAGCGACACGTACCGGTAACACATCAAAAAAGCGCATGCCACGTCGACAAGTACGTGAAATTGTGCATGTTCCGGAGTCACACAAGAAGCCAAATGCAAATGTCCCACGTGTAGCGAAGGATACGTTACGCATTATTCCTATTGGCGGTAACGAGGAAGTGGGGCGTAACATGGACGTTATTGAGTACGGTAACGATATTGTTGTTGTTGATATTGGTATGCAATTTCCGGAAGAGGATATGCCCGGCATTGACTATATCGTGCCAAATGTTGACTATTTGAAGAACAAGAAGAAAAACGTGCGTGCTGTTATCTTTACGCATGGACATCTGGATCACATTGGTGCTGCACCGATTGTTCTTGAGCAGCTTGGCTATCCGCCGGTAATTGCGCGAGATTTAACACTGGCACTGGTTAAGAAAAAAATTGCTGACTATGATCCTGCTGCCGTAGATCGTCTCAAGACAATTTCCATCAAGGATGTTACGCGACCTGTACGTTTGGGGCAGATGATCGCACGGTTTTTTGAGGTGGAGCACTCTATTATGGATTCTATGGGTGTTGCGCTGGAAACGCCGGCTGGTACAGCGATTCACATGGGAGATTGGATGATCAATCATGATCCGGCAGAAGGAAAGGTTATCAGTTATGAGCACCTTAAAAATTTACCGTCACCACGCATTTTGATGTTGGAGAGTCTTGGCGTAGTGTACAATAAAGCACCAAAATCGGAGAAAATGATTCAGAGTAATCTGGAGACAATTATCAGAGAAGCAAAAGGGCGCATCATTCTTGGCACATTTGCATCGCAAGTGGCACGTATTCGTCTTATTCTACAGTACGCGCAGGAGCTCGGTAAAAAAGTTGCACTTGATGGTTATAGCATGCGAACTAACATGGAAATTGCACAGGAACTTGGCTATCTCAATATTCGCAAGGACCTTCTCATTCCGATTACGGAAATTGATAAGTATCCGGATCATCGCATCTTGATTCTTTGTACAGGCGCTCAGGGAGAGAGTAATGCTGCACTTAATCGCATTGTTACGGATAATCACCGTAGTGTGAAACTCAAGAAGACAGATACGGTTGTATTTTCGTCATCGGTTATCCCCGGCAATGAACGTAGTGTACAACGCCTTAAGGACAATATGTACCGTAAGTGTGATAATGTTATTCATTCGGATTTGATGGATATTCACATTGGTGGTCATGCGACGCCACAGGATATTCAAGAAATGATCAAAATGGTTGATCCACAGTACTTCGTGCCAATTTACGCTAATCACTTTATGCTTGTGGAGGCGAAGAAGCGTGCTATGGAAATGGGCTTTCCAAAGGACAATGTCTTTGTGTTGGATAATGGACAAGTGTTGGATATTCCAAGAGGGAAGCATCCATTAGTGCGCAAGGAACGTGCTGATGCCAGTTATGTTTTTATTGATGGCCTTGGTGTTGGTGATATTGGACATGTCGTGTTGCGTGATCGTAAAGAACTTGCTGATGATGGCATGTTTGTTATTACGGTTATTATTGATAGCAAAACAAAGCGCCTCATTGGGAATATGCAGGTAACATCACGTGGATTTATTTTTGTGAAGGATAATTTTGATCTTATTAATGAGACGAAGAAAAAAGTGCACGACATCATTAAGAAGACGACAAGTAAAGACACACGCTTGGATCACAAGTTTATTGAGGGTGAGATCCGTGATAAAGTAGGTGAGTTTCTCTTTCAAAAGACGCAACG
>CAZGWO010000058.1:0-4453 GCA_964528835.1 uncultured Pseudobdellovibrionaceae bacterium | reverse complement strand
GTAATCGTTCCTAATTATCCGCCCAATACAATCCCTTCCGCGCATAGTTATTACACTTACTATTCCAATAAGGTGAACGTGATGATCCGCAATAGTACCGTTTTGCAGCCTCAAACTCTCCACTCTTCCTACCAGCACCTTTATCCTGCAAATACAACGCCATTGCCATTACGCCATCAGTCAAACTCCATGGATCCGGCGGATTATGCCCTGTCGCAGCAGCAATACGCCCTTTATAACCCGCCCATGTCGTCGGCATAAACTGCGCAACACCCATTGCGCCGCCATGACCATAGCCCGGTGCGCAAGAAACTTTCAATTTTTTATAGTTATAATCCAATTCCTTCACAATCACCTTAAACATACTCTTATTTGCTGTTGTCATGTTTGCCTTTTTATATGTACATCCGCCTGTATATGTGCCAAGATTTGTTTCAACAACTAATTCACCAAGAATGAAGTCCTTACGTACACCGGTTGCTTTACTGGCAATCTTTGCTGCATCAATAACGTCTTTTGCATTGATTGCCTTTCCTAACAATGTTGCCAATTTACTCTTTACTGCTGCCA
This sequence comes from uncultured Pseudobdellovibrionaceae bacterium, assembly GCA_964528835.1. GTDB lineage: Bacteria > Patescibacteriota > Minisyncoccia > Moranbacterales > JALVQA01. Next base: position 3,883 of record CAZGWO010000058.1, on the reverse strand, counting down.
ATTCACTTCTCAGTTCAGCAAGTGTTGCGGCACGCTTCTGTACTGTTTGCGCCGCCTCATTACGCGCGATAGCAAGCACTTGCTGTTCATGCTTTTTCTGTTCCAATAAATGTGCTTGCTGTGTTTTTTGCTCAATAAGTCGTGACTTTGCACCTTCTACTTGTGCTTTAATTTTGCGCACCTTCGTCATTTCATCCATGATGCGATTGCGCAGTGCCGTCATTTGATCATAATCCGTTGCCAAAAAACGAGAGTCTTTCTGTGCAAAAACTTGCAAAACCGAATCGTCACGTTCAATGGCATATAACTCGCGCACCGCACTCTTTAGCACTGACTTCTGAAAATTCAGTTGCGTTGTCAAGTCATTAAGCTTTTTTTCACGTTGTGTAATCTCCTCAACAATACGATTTAACTGATCCTCTGTACGTGAAACATGTCGCACAGTCTCATTAAGTGAGTGCTGGACGGTTATCAATGTACTCTTTGCTTCCTGTAATTTCTTCGTTTCCTTACTGATCTTTTTCTCGATCTTTTTCTTGCTGTCTTTCAAATCACCGGGATCCACCGTCGCAGCAACAGCGCTTCCAACAAAAAAAACACACACAATTGTAATAGCAATCACATACCGTAATGAAAAAAGTTCACGCATAGTGTAAGATTTTCTTATCATAACAACACTTACACTATTATACCACGAAATAAAAACGCGTTCATCTCAAAACGCGTTCCCATGTAACTCTTTGTGCTTTGTGCAATAACGGTAGCTACTAAGCCGCAGACTTTTCATGATCATCGGAAGATGTGTCTTCTGTCGACGCCTCCTCCGCTTCTTCAGTCACATCCGTATCTTGTGCCTCCTCTTCAACACGTGGCGGAGCAATGCTAACGACAAGCAAGCTTGGATCAGATACAAACGTGACATTCTTCGGCGCCACAATATCTGAAATAGTAATACTGTCATCAAATGACTCTAACTGTGAAATGTCAATGACAATCTCCTGTGGCAAATCCGATGGCAATGCACTTACCTCAATCGTATTAATGCCTTGCATAATCGTACCGCCAAGTTTTACTGCCGGTGCCTCACCTGTCAAAACAATCGGCACATCTGCCGTCACAGCCTCCTTTAGATCAACTTTGTAGAAATCAATATGAGTAATTGTGTGTTTAATCGGATCATGTTGAAGATCACGTACAATTGTCGGAACAGTTTTCTTTGCACCATCCACAATCAACTCAATAACCGCCGTCTCGCCGGCTTTTCCAAAGACACGTGCAAATGCCGGCATGTCAACCCATAGCGCAATTGGATCCATGCCGTGACCATACACAATTGCCGGGATACGCTTACCGGCGCCATGACGTGCACTATGACCGCGCTCATCACGTTTTTCTACATCCAATGTATATTTTTCCATAAAAAAATCTTAACAAAATATATGAATTAATCTTTCCGTATTTTTCGTACGCGACGTGTGCCAGCACGCTCCTCCAACACTGTAGTTAATGGTCCGGTATATGCCTGTAATTGTGCATAAAGATCCAACACGGCATTTGGTCCAATCGGTGATTGTTTGAGACGCTGTAACTCTTGTCGTGTAAGATCTGTAATTGCACCAAGTCCCATCACGCCGGCAGGGCCTTGCAAAACCGTTAACAACGTACTCGTCTTACACGATGGACACGTTACATGAAAAACTGTACGGTTATCACGCCGTACCACTACAGAAACTTTTGCGTTTCCATACAAAGCCTCGCATGCAGGACATCGCGCAAAATGGCGCAAAACGTTGTTATCAGATGCTGTCATTGTTTGTGCATCATTATAAACAAAAGTGAAATGTACATTACGTACTGCCTGTAGATTATCATAGTCACACCCTTCTCGTCAATGCGAGAATTACTTTATTGTGTTTTTGAGTATTGCGCGGTATAGTAATGATGACATACATCCTAGTATTTTAAGTAATCGCATTATGAAAGACCTCATCACACAGTGCAAAGAAGAATATACCGCAATTGATGCACAATTGCAACAGCCAGATGTTATAAATGACATTAAACGCATGACACAACTCAGTCGCCGCCACGCAGAACTCTCCACAATTATCACAAAAATTCAACGCCTTGACACCATTGACCGACAAATGCGTGATAACGCTGAATTACTTGCCAGTAATGATCCGGAAATAGCACAAATGGCAACGGAAGAAAATACCACACTTGCACGCGAACACGATACACTTACACGCGAAATCGAACGCCTCCTCGTGCCGAAAGACCCCAATGATGATAAAGACATTATCCTGGAGATTCGCGCCGGTGCCGGTGGCGATGAATCAGGTCTCTTTGCTGCAGAACTCTTTCGCATGTATACACGCTATGCATCACTCCACGGATGGACTGTTACGATTCTCAATACACATGCAACCGGTGTCGGTGGTTACAAAGAAATTATTTGTGAAATCAGTGCCGACACAAAAGGAGACCCTGTCTACAGCAATCTTAAATATGAATCCGGTGTCCACCGCGTTCAACGCATCCCGGAAACGGAAAAACAGGGGCGCATTCACACATCAACCGCTACTGTCGCAGTTCTCCCAAAAGCTGAAGATGTGGAAATTATCATAGATCCCAAGGATCTACGTATTGACACCTTTGCTTCATCCGGTCCCGGTGGACAAAGTGTTAATACGACTATGAGTGCGGTACGTATTACCCATATTCCAACAGGTACCGTCGTCTCCTGTCAAGATGAAAAATCACAAATTAAAAATAAAGAACGTGCCATGGGCGTTCTGCGTTCCCGCATTAAGCAAGCAGAGGATGAACGTCGTGCCAAAGAGCAAGGTGATGCCCGTCGCTCGCAAATTGGCACCGGTGATCGCAGTGAAAAAATCCGCACATACAATTTCCCGCAAGATCGCATCACTGATCACCGTATCAAAAAAAACTGGGGCAATATTGCCAGCGTTCTAGACGGCAACCTCACACCAATTATTACAGCACTTCAAGAAGAAGATGCGCGCATAAAGATGACATCTTCCACAGACTAATCACTTCTATTTACAAACAAATGTTACCTGTCCCTCACGCTTTTTGAAATTGGTAATCTTCACACGCATTACCATTTTCTGTCCCTGTGGACATTGTAACAAACCATCTTCCATCTGCAACGCTCGCGCTAAACGCTCGGCATCATGCGCATACATATCAGGTTCAATAATGTAACACTCATCTGCATCAAGTAATGCGCTGATACGATCTACGACCTCACTCGGCTGTACAAGTTCCCGAACAATAAAATCTTTCGCACCACGTGTTTTCGCTTTCTGCCGATCATCACTACGCCCAAGGTGTGAGTTAATAACAATAGGTATATCTTTCGTTGCTTCATTTTCACGCAACGCATCCATCATACAAAAACCGTCCATACGTGGCATAACAATACCGGTAAAAATTACATCTGGATGATGTTTCGTTGCAATCGCCATGCCTTCAAGGCCATCAATTGCCGTTTGCACACGAAATCCATATTTCCGAAAGATCTCTGCATACATTGTTCGCGTTTCCGTATCATCATCAACAATAAGAATCATTTTTTCCTTCATATACTTTGTTTTTTTACGATAACTTTCATATCAACAATCTGCGCGCTCTTACCATTATTGTAAATAAAGAGCGGGTTAATGTCCACAGCATTAATCCATGCATTTTCCAACATCATTGCACCCAACGCCACCATAATTTGTGCTACCACATTACTATCGTACGGCGTTTGTCCGCGCGTCTCGCGAAACAAGAATGCTAAACGTGATCGTAGCAATTGCACATTTGCATCTTGCGTATCAAACGGTGGTACAGCAATCTGTGTCATTGCAAT
>CAZGWO010000057.1:0-4506 GCA_964528835.1 uncultured Pseudobdellovibrionaceae bacterium | reverse complement strand
CAACGACTTCTTAAGGACAAAACGCGTCCGTGGCATGGGTCCTTCCTGTGCATCTACAACAAGCACAACACTATCAATACTGCGCAACACACGTTCAACTTCAGAGCCAAAATCAGCATGCCCCGGCGTGTCCACGATATTCACCTTTGTGCCCTTATAGTCAAACGACGCATTCTTTGCATAAATCGTGATACCACGCTCTTGCTCAAGTGCATCCGTATCCATGGACGTCCCCTCTTCCACCATACCGGTTTGCTTCATAATGGCATCCGTCAAGGTTGTCTTACCATGGTCAACGTGTGCGATAATCGCAATATTTCTAATATCCATGTCAGCACAGATTAAGCATTGTCGTTCTTTGCACCTGAAATTTCCTCCGCTACATTCTTTGGCACTTCACCATAATGTCCAAACTCCATCGCATAATTCGCACGTCCCTGTGACATACTACGCAACTGCGTTGCATAACCGAACATACTAGAAAGTGGAATCTCTGCATCAATAATTTTTACAGCGGCATTACCCTCACCACGATCATTCATTTCCTTGATCATGCCACGCTTTGCATTAATGTCACCGACAATATCACCCATAAATTCTTCCGGCGTTGTTACCTGCACTTTCATAATCGGCTCCAAGAGAATCGGATTCGCATTGCGCGCAGCTGCTTTAAATGCCATAGAACCAGCTACCTTAAACGCTGCCTCAGAAGAGTCAACATCATGATAAGAACCATCGTACAACGTCGCTTTGATATCCACCATTGGATAACCGGCAATTACACCGTTTTGCATCGCTTCTTCTATACCTTTCGCCGTTGGTTTAATATACTCCTGCGGAATAACACCACCCTTAATCTCATCAACAAACTCAAAACCACTACCTTCTTCACCCGGCTCCAAACGCACCCAACAATGTCCGTACTGTCCACGACCACCGGACTGCTTGACGAACTTTCCCTCCGCTTCCACGCTTTTTGTAATCGTCTCACGATACGCTACCTGCGGTGCACCAACGTTCGCTTCCACTTGAAATTCACGCTTCATACGATCCACAATAATATCCAAGTGCAACTCACCCATACCGGCAAGAATTGTCTGTCCTGTTTCTTCATCTGTATGCACACGCAATGTTGGATCTTCGTCAGATAATTTTGCCAACGCAACACCCATTTTCTCCTGATCAGACTTGGTCTTTGGTTCAACGGCAATAGAGATGACCGGCTCCGGAAATGTCATGGATTCCAAAAGCACTGGTGCATCAACAGCACAAAGTGTGTCACCCGTACGCGTATTCTTCATGCCGACCAATGCACCAATTTCGCCAGCGCCAAGAGATGTTACTTCTTCACGAGAATTTGCGTGCATGCGCAGAATACGCCCAACACGCTCCTTCTTACCACTTGACGCATTGAGCACATAACTACCAGCAGCAATCGTTCCGGAATACACGCGAAAGAACACCAATTGCCCAACATACGGATCTGTCGCCACTTTAAACGCCAGTGCTGCCAATGGCGCATTATCATCCGCCCTACGTTCAATAATTTCCTCCTCATTATCAACAGCTGTCGCTTGTGTTGCCGGAATATCAATCGGACTCGGCAAATAATCAACAATAGCATCAAGCACCATTTGTACACCCTTATTCTGTAATGCTGTTCCCGTAAGCACAGGATTAAGGTCACCGGCAATTGTTGCGGCGCGCAATGTCTTTTTTAACGCATCAACACCAATCTCTTCACCACCAAGATACTTCTCCATGAGCACCTCATCATGTTCAACAATTTTTTCAATCATCTTTTCACGCCACTCTTCAGCAATAGATCGCATGTCATCGGAAAGCTCACTCTCCACTACCTTTTCACCCATCTTGCCATCAAAACGGTACTCTTTCATTGTAATCAGATCAACAACACCCTCAAAATCACCACGTGCGCCGATTGGGTACTGGATTGCAACAGCGTTTGATGTCAAGCGATCATAAATCGTCTGCAGTGCGCGTTCAAAATCAGCACCCTCTTTATCAATTTTGTTAATAAAACAAATACGTGGCACATTGTACTTATCCGCTTGGCGCCATACCGTCTCAGATTGCGGCTCCACACCTTCCTTACCATCAAACACCACAACACCACCATCCAATACACGCATGGAACGCTCTACTTCAACAGTAAAGTCTACGTGCCCCGGCGTATCAATAATATTAATCTGATGATCTTTCCAAAAACATGTCGTTGCGGCTGCTGTAATTGTAATACCACGCTCTTGCTCCTGCTCCATCCAGTCCATCGTTGCCTCACCTTCATGCACTTCACCAATTTTGTGTGAAATACCGGTATAAAAGAGGATGCGCTCTGTCGTTGTTGTTTTACCGGCATCAATATGCGCAATAATACCAATATTACGGAGTTTATCCATTGCTGTACGTTTGTTATTCATAGTTGTTGTGATTGTTTTTGATAAAAATAAACACGAAGAATTCACAGATTACCTGCACATTCTCCAAAAAGTAATTTTCTAAGCAAAGTGTGCGAATGCCTTGTTTGCCTCTGCCATACGATGCGTTTCTTCACGCTTCTTCATTGCGGCACCTTCCTTATTGGCACCGGCGATAATTTCCAGAGCAATACGCTCCGCCATTGGCTTCCCCTTTTGCTTGCGACAAACATCACGCACCCAACGCATTGCCAATGTCTGACGACGATCACCAGAAACCGGAATTGGTACCTGATAATTTGCACCACCAACACGGCGACTCTTAAGCTGTACCATCGGTGATATATTCTTGATTGCTTGCTCAAAAACATTAAGCCCGCCTTGATTTGTTTTTTCGTGAATAATATCCAATGCATCATAGACAACACGCTCTGCTGTCGCACGTTTACCGTCCTGCATAATCATGCCGATAAAGCGTCCAATGAGAATGCTCTCGTGCTTCGGATCTTCTTTCCATGTTTTTGGAAACTGTCGTTTACGTCGTGGCATAGTATAAGAAAAAATAAAATGAATAACTTCAGAAAATATAAATAATATGGTACTAAGCTTTCGGTTTCTTCGTACCGTACTTGCTGCGTCCCTGTTTGCGCCCTTCTACGCCGGCACAGTCCAAAACACCACGCACAACATGATAGCGCACACCCGGCAAATCCTTCACACGTCCACCGCGAATCATTACAATCGAGTGTTCCTGCAAATTGTGTCCTTCACCACCAATATACGCCGTTACTTCCATACCATTTGTTAGACGCACACGCGCAATCTTGCGTAATGCAGAGTTTGGTTTACGTGGTGTTGTTGTGCTTACCTTAAGACATACACCGCGTTTAAATGGACTCTGCGTCTTGATCGGACGATTCTTAAGCGTGTTAAAAACAAACGTCATCGCCGGTGATTTTGATTTCGTCGTGCCGCTCTTGCGCGGACGTCGTCGCAATTGATTGATTGTTGGCATAGTGTAATCCCTAATGCAATAAATAATGATAATAAAGTAGAATATGCTTTGTTTTCAGTAGCAAACAAAGCAGGCGTCTACAACGCCAGCACTGTACCCATAGTAGTGTACTTATACACGTTTGTCAACATCACTACTACTGCGCAATCGCAAAGAAAGTTTCCCACCCAAATTGCAACAGAAAATTCAGAGGTTGCGGAAAAAGAAAGACAACGGCAATTATAATGAAAAAACCATAACGCTCCAACATTACCTGCGTTTCATAAGATAGTGGTACGATCGCGTAAAGAATTTTTGATCCATCCAATGGCGGAATCGGTAATAAATTAAAAATCCCAAGTAACACATTCCAAAAAATAGCAACGATACAAAAGAAAAAGAAAATCGTTGCCAATGATCCGGAAATAGCATGCGCCAAAATGGACCAATCGGAGCGAAATACCGTTGCAATAATCACGCCCTTCGTTACCGTAGCGACTGGCAAGATCTTTGCCACCAACGCCGCGATCAATGCAATTGCAAAATTCGTCACTGGTCCACCAAGAGCGACAAGCACAGGTCCCCACTGTGAATCACGGAGATTGTTAAGATTGATCGGTACTGGTCGCGCCCACCCAAAAGCAAATCGAAAACCTGACAACAGCAACATACCCGCCGGTACTAACAATGAACCAACCGGATCAATGTGACTGCGCGGATTAAGTGTCAGACGTCCTGCAAGCTGCGCAGTCCGATCACCGAGGCGCAATGCTACAATACCATGCGCAATCTCATGAAGAATAATAGAATACAGTAAAATAACAAGATAGAATCCAATAATGATAATTGTATGAATATCCATAAAAATGCGTTTATTGAAAGTGCCACGTATTACTGCATGCGCAACGTCGTTTGCACATACCTATAATACCATAAAATTATGTCACACAAAAAACCGGCATAGTCGACATCTGCCGGTTTTTTGTATTTTTTCACGCATGTGTGCACTAAAGAAAACTATGTGCGTGAGCTTCTACTCTTTCACTTTGACATGTCGGGAGTACCATGTTCACC
>CAZGWO010000056.1:0-4507 GCA_964528835.1 uncultured Pseudobdellovibrionaceae bacterium | reverse complement strand
GTATATCAAAGTCAAAAGTTTGTTTTAGTGAAGGTATATTATGATTAAAACACTACATGATAAGATTCGTAATGGTGAAGTAACTGCTGTCGCGCTTGCGGAGCGCTATCTTGATACGATTGTCGCAAAGGATGGTATTGATGGTCTTAATGCTTTTTTAACTGTTACACGTGATGAAGCACTTGCGCAGGCACGTGTTGTGGATGCAAAAGTTAAGAATGGTGAGGAAATTGACCTTCTTGCTGGTATTCCTTATGGTGTGAAAGATGCTATCTGTACGAAGGGTATACGTACAACAGCGGCATCAAAGATGTTAGATAACTATGTTGCACCGTATGACGCAACTGTCATTGCAAAACTCAATGCCGTTGATGGCGTTATGCTTGGTAAGACAAATATGGATGAGTTTGCGATGGGCGCGTCAACGGAGAATAGTGCATATGGACGTGTAAAGAATCCTGTAGATGCACAACGTGTAGCAGGTGGTTCCAGTGGTGGATCAGCTGCCGCCGTTGTCGCTGGTGAGGTGGTGTGGGCGCTCGGTTCGGATACTGGTGGTTCTATTCGTCAGCCGGCGGCGTTCTGTGGTTGTGTTGGACTTAAACCAACCTATGGGCGTGTATCGCGTCACGGGCTGATTGCGATGGCGTCAAGTTTGGATCAAATTGGTCCATTAACGCAGAGTGTAGAGGATGCCGCGATCATTCTGTCACGCATTGCCGGTCAGGATAAGATGGATGCGACGAGTGCGCATAGTGGTGGAAAGTATTATGAACGCTATCTTACAGGTGATGTTCATGGTAAGAGAATTGGTATTTTGCCGGCGGAACTGTATAGAGATCTTGATCCAGCAATTGAGGAGAGTATTACGCGCGCAGGAGAATTATTGCGTGCACGTGGAGCTGTGTTGCAGGAGATCACATTGCCACATTTGAAGTATGCACTGAGTGTATATTATATTATTATGCCGAGTGAAGTGAGTTCTAATATGGCACGTTTTGATGGTATTCGTTATGGTATGACGGCGGATGACCGCAATGATAGCATATCGGGTGGTGGCATTCACGAGCGCTATCAAGATACGCGACGGATTTTCCTTGGTGAAGAAGTAAAGCGACGCATTATGCTCGGAACCTATGGGTTATCAGCTGGATATTATGATCAATATTACAATAAGGCGCAACGTGTGCGTCGCTTAATTCATCAGGATTTTGCAACAGCATTAGAACAGGTAGATGTAATTTTGATGCCAACGGCACCGGAAGTGGCATTTAAAGCCGGTGCAAAAACCAATGATCCGCTAACGATGTATTTGTCGGATATTTTTACAGTAGCTGTTAATCTCGCTGGTGTGCCGGCAATTTCATTACCTATTGGCACGAAAGAAGATAGGGGTACACCGTTACCAATTGGTGGACAGCTGATTGGTAAATGGTTTGATGAGGAGGAATTGCTTAATATTGCAGATGTTCTGGAGCGTAGTGTTAAAGAGTTATAAGGCAAAGAAGTATATATGGAATTTGCGGGAGATGTTGTTGTGCAGGATCCGACGCCGATGCAGACAATTGTTAGCGGATTGTCTTTTCTGTTTTATTCACCATTTTTTACAGTAATCAAGATTGCGGCGGCGATTTATGTATCTGTTCTTATTGTGGATATTATTCTTTTGATCATTCTTGATGGTGCGCAAGAAAACTATCGCAAGGAGAAACGTGGCACGAACATTCCAACGGTTTTTGGCGCAAAGCGCAAATGGAAATATATCAAGGCACGTCTCAATAAAGGTGAGCAGAATCACTATAAGGTAGCAATTTTGGAAGCAGACCAAATGGTGGAAAAAATCCTTACTGATGTAAAGTATAAGCAACCAACAATGACGCAAAAGATTGAGAAATTGGAAGAGCAGCATGTCAGTAGCGCCGCACTTTTGCGTAAGGCACATGCAGTGAGTGCACGTATTGTACAGGAGCCGGATTTTCAATTGTCGCGCAAGGAGGCAGAGGAAACATTACTGCTTTATGAGCAGTTTATGAATGATATGGAAATTTTTGGATAGTTGTTATGGGAATAAAGAAGGTTAAGATTGCACATAAGCGTAATGCATGTATTGGGTGTGGATCATGTGCGCTTATCGCACCGGAAACATGGCGTATGAATAAAGAAGATGGCAAGGCGTGTCTTATTGGTGCACAGTGGCGTGGTAAGGAGTTTATGGTTGCGCAGATTGATGATGAAGAAGCATTGCTTGCGCGTAACTTGCAGGCAGCAGATGCGTGCCCAGTGCAGATTATTCGTATCGCCGGGCGTAAAGAATAGCGTGTGTTACGTCTTGCCAGAGTTTGGAAATTGCGCTAAACTGAAGGCAGTAAATAATTCAATTTGAGACAGATTTTGGTATGATTACAGTTATTCTCACCAAGGATGTTGATGGGTGCGGACGTGCTGGTGATGTTTGTGATGTAGCGGATGGATTTGCGCGTAATAACCTCTTGCGACGTGGGTATGCTGTCGTTGCGACGCCATCACAGATTGCACGACATAAGGCAGAAGCGAAGAAACGTGAAGAGATTGCGGCACAGCAAAAGGAACAGGCAAAACGTGTAACGCAACTTTTAGATGGAAAAACAATTACAATTGCCGCAAAACATGATCATGAGACACTTTTTGCCGCAATTGATGCTGCTGTGATTGCGCGGGAATTAAGTGCGCTTATCGGTGAAACGGTATCATCTGACGTTGTTGTATTAGAGACACCGATTAAGAAGATTGGTGATCATGATGTTACATTACGTTTTGCACAAGATGCTACGGCACATGTTCGTGTAACGGTAACCGGTGTATAACACAGTATGTTCATTATTGTCTACAAAAAGTCGCACATGCATGCGACTTTTTGTCTTCAAATTTAAAAGAAGGGGTTAATGTAAAAACGATGAAAAAAAAGAAAGTTATCTTCGTAGTTGGCGGTGTAATGAGTGGCGTTGGTAAGGGTGTAACAACAGCATCAATTGCAAAACTTATTCAAGATCGTGGCTATGCTGTGACGGCACTTAAAATCGATCCGTACATTAACGTTGATGCCGGGACAATGAATCCAACGGAACATGGCGAAGTGTTCGTGCTTGCCGATGGCGATGAAACGGATCAGGATATGGGAAACTATGAACGCTATTTGGGTTGTGAACTTAGTAGTGTGAATTACATGACCACTGGGCGCGTGTATAAGAGTGTGATTGAGCGTGAGCGAAATCTGGAGTATAAGGGAAAATGTGTTGAGGTTGTGCCACATATTCCATTAGAAATTATTAATCGTATTGATACAGCGATTGCGCATGCCCGTGCAGATGTTGCTGTAATTGAAATTGGCGGAACGGTTGGCGAGTATCAAAATATTCTTTTTCTTGAAGCAGCGCGGATGATGCGACGTCGTGATGATGTAACGGCATGTTTTGTCTTAGTGAGTTATTTGCCGGTGCCGGATAAGGTTGGTGAGATGAAGACCAAGCCGACGCAAACAGCGGCGCGCACACTTAACAGCACCGGTATTCAAGCAGACTTTATCGTTGCGCGAGCTGATCGTTCGGTAGATGAGAAACGGAAAAAGAAGATTGCTATGTTTTGTGATGTGCAGGAAACACATGTTATTAGCGCACCGGATGTTGATAGCATCTATGCCGTGCCGGAAATTTTTGAGGAGCAGGGGTTTACGGATCGTATTCTCTCGCAACTTGGTATGGCAAAAGGGCGGCATACAAAGCGTGCACAGCAATGGCAAGCAATGGTTATGCGAATGCGCACGGCGCGTGAGAGTGCAAAACGTGTAACAATTGGCATTGCCGGTAAGTATTTTGCAACAGGGGACTACGTTTTGACTGATAGCTATATCAGTGTGATTGAGGCGGTAAAACATGCTGCGACAGCACATGGAATTGTACCGGAAATCACATGGCTTGATAGTGAGAATTATGAGCATGATGCACGAAAAGTGCGTGATGATCTACGTGGTGTAGATGCGATTATCGTACCGGGTGGTTTTGGTACGCGAGGTATAGAAGGGAAGATTACGACCATTGCGCATTGCCGTAAGGAGCAAATTCCATTTCTTGGGATTTGTTACGGTATGCAAATGATGGTTGTAGAATATGCGCGATCTGTTGCAGGACTTGCCGGTGCACATACGACGGAGATTGATGCAACATCGCCACATCCTGTAATTGATCTCTTGCCGGAGCAGAAGGAAAAGATTGCACAGAAAGATTTTGGTGGCTCTATGCGATTGGGCGCATATCCTGCACAGGTACGTACCGGCACGATTGCTGCAGAGCTCTATGGTACAGAGAAGATTACAGAACGTCATCGTCATCGTTATGAGGTTAATCCGGCATATATTACACAGTTGCGTGATGCGGGACTGATTTTTGCGGCAACGTCACCGGATGAAACATTGATGGAAATCGCAGAACTTCCACGTACGCAACACCCATTCTTTATTGGCGCGCAGTTTCAT
>CAZGWO010000055.1:0-4515 GCA_964528835.1 uncultured Pseudobdellovibrionaceae bacterium | reverse complement strand
CCGGTTGCCATGTAATAAACTTATAAAGAAAATATACGCCACTACCGAGTGCAAGCAAGCCAACAGCCGGTGTCACGATACGTGAGAGACCAATGAAATCCCACGCACTAAACCATACCATCAAGATTAGCCAGTACATTAGAGCTTCTGCCACAATGAACAATCCAGCATACTGCCACATTCGCTTGCGCGAGCCGGTCTGTAGCAACAACGTTAAAAACACAATCAGAACCCATAATGCGCAAGGATTAAAACCGTCTACAAATCCCAAGAGTAACGATACTGCCGGCAATGAGAGCGTCGCCAATGAAACCTGTGTACCAATAATTGGTAAACGCACAGAAAATGTATTCGTATCACACCCTTTGGAGAGGTCCGCATCACAAACACTGGCATCTACCAATGACGACGCTACTGTCACTTTCGGCGCCGTCCCGGAAATAATAGCATCAAACGTTGTAGAATCTTTACTCGAACGAAGTAATTTTTCCATAAACGCACCGGTCGTTGTCGCACTGTCAAAACCACTAAAAATTGTTGTGCCGACCAATGTTACCGGCGTGCCTTGCGACAAACCAAACTGCTTTGTTATCCTATAAAAATCAGTACGCTCTTTTGGCACATCAATATTGTGATAGCGCACAATAATAGCATCACCCTTCCGTGCTATAAGATCTTTCAAGAAAGCTTTCTCCGCAGCGCAATGCTTACAATCATCGCGGACAAATACAGATATTTTTACCGGATCTCTTACAGTGTCGCCAATGATATTATTGGCATCGTTCTGCGCCATAGCACTGTTGTATAAAAAAAATACTACGACACTGACAATTCCTAAAAGAATTTTCCGCATATCATATTTTGCATTATAAAATATTGCCAATAACTTTTTCCAGTATATCACAAAAGCATAGCATCATAGTATCTATACTTTCTCAAACAAAAAGACACATTCTATAATAATGTGTCTCACGTATCTACACATTTACAACCACCACAAAAGCGTCATCGCAATACCGGCAATAACAACATTCTCCAAGAGCGTTATAACACCAAGTGGTATTACAAAAATACCACCCATATGTGCCGTCCGCAATTTCTTTCCCTCATAAATAGCCATAAAGACACTATAGGAAGAAAGCGTCATTATGAAAAGTGTAATGCTGTTAAGAATTAAAGGCTTGAAATTAAATAAGTACGCACCACCCAGTATAAACTCGATAATTGGATAGACATAGGCATATGGCATAAATACACGTGCAACAACATCATAGCGCGCAAACGTCTCTGCAAAGCCACGCAAATGCATAAACTTTGGAATCGTAAATGCCAAGAAAATTACACCAACAAATATGCGCATCATGCTTGGCACATCACTTAATTTATTGATATTAATAAGCAATACCGCCGTAACAGAAATGATGATCCACATTATAACCACCGGTAAGAGCGATTGTTCTCTCTTTTGCATATTTTTCTTTTTAGTTTTTTGTACTGACTCTAGTATAGCACAAGATCTAATTTTATAAAACACTATTGCATTAGCGGAAAAACATACCAACCACCATTCCGTATATCAACTAACCTCTATTGTTTAGTGTCTTCTCCACATCACGTGCAACTTTTTCCTCAATAGCGTGCATATCAAGTTTGCATACTACAGAGAGTCTCGCTGCGCGCCCCCATTTATTTTCGTAATCCATAAAATGTCGTCCTGCAGGATTATCACTATCCTCTGTTAGAATTGCTCTTACCACATACAAAAATCGTGAACGTCCTTTCCCACGATAACGCGACATGTAATCCATAGAATAATATGCCATCGGCAAATCATTATTTCTATGGTCCTCTTCATAACCAATAATCTCCCATCGCTTAATATCACCACTCATATGGTCAATTTCCGGTTTAATGTCTTTATCAGATAAGTGATAGCCAATAGACCAGTGATATTTTTTAGCATTTGTAAGAAGAAACTCAACCATAGATTCCGGATTTGCAAAATCTTCTTTTACCATCTCTGCCCAGCGCAAAAATAATGTTTTTCGAATTTCTGCAGGGTATGACAATATCCTCTTACGATCATCTAGCGGCAAAGCCCGAACAATCGTTTTAATTTGATCAATAAAATCAGCATCAAAGCCGGCTTCATAGAGGTCATCTTCAGCATCCATTTCAACTGCATTACAAACTTCTCTCGCAAAATATAAATTTTCAAGCCTTTGTCGTGATGATATTTTCACATCACTATTTTCAAGAAATGTGTCACTGCCATTTTCCAAATTTTCCAAAGAAGAATACTCTCCCGTTACACGATCATCGTTGCTGTGATCATTATTAATTTCGCGCTCAAAAATCATATCTATATAATACTCAGAAACATGCTTATTATCTCTAGTAAATAACATTGATAAAAACTTGTCAAATTATACTACGAATCTTTGCTATAATGAAGTACAAGTAATTAAACCTTATTTGAAACACCATGATCAAACCGATCCTCATTACCGGTGGCGCCGGCTATATCGGTACTCATACGGCTGTTGCCCTTCACGAAGCGGGATTTGTACCAATCATCGCGGATAACTTCTCCAACAGTGCACCCGACACCGTTGCTGGCGTAGAACGCATCATCGGCACACCGGTGCGCGTTTTTAAAGGCGACTGCACAGACCCTGCCTTTCTCGCGAACATCTTTGCCACACTCCACACCGAAGGCACGCCACTCGTCGGTACGATCCACTTCGCAGCATACAAAGCCGTCGGCGAATCCGTAGAACAGCCACTCGCCTACTACCGCAACAACATCACTTCGCTCCTAACACTTCTTGCTATCATTGCAGATCAACACAACTACACCGCACAGCAACCTTTCCCACTCATTTTCTCCTCCAGTGCAACCGTCTATGGCGATCCCACACTGACAGATCTTCCTCTCACCGAGAAAACCTCGCGCAAACCGGCAACAAACCCTTACGGCAACACAAAAACTATCTGTGAGGATATACTCCGTGATACGGCACATGCCACACCGACACTCCGCGGCATCGCCCTGCGCTACTTCAACCCCATCGGCGCGCATCCCAGTGCGCAGATTGGCGAGCGCCCCACCGGTACACCAAACAATCTCGTCCCGTACCTCACCCAAGCGGCTGCCGGCATGCGCGACACGCTCACCATCTTTGGTGATGACTATGATACGCCGGACGGTACCGGTGTGCGTGACTACATCCACGTCTACGACCTCGCCGATGCACACTGCCCAGCGTTACACTACGCATGTACAGCACCAACCGATGCACCACACTATGACACCTTCAATATCGGCACCGGACATGGCACCAGTGTCAAGGAACTCATTACGCTCTTTGAACGCGAAACCGGCGTAAAGGTGCCACATACGATCGGTCCACGTCGCAGTGGTGATATCGCCGCATGCTACGCCAACTGCGACAAGGCAGCGCAACTTCTCAACTGGCGCGCCACGCGCACGGTCGCCGATGCGCTGCGCGATGCCTGGTGCTGGGAGCAACGTCATAATAATACGTAATTTATCATCAAATGATTAATCAAAAACCACCGACAACAGTGGATTCTTTTTACAATATCAATAGAAACACCCACTTGATACCCTACAGAAAATAGTTAGCTTTTGCAATAAAGACCGTGTATACGAATATACACAATCCTGCGCCATAGACAATCTGCCACCGTAACACGCGTCGTGACAGGTGTGTCCACAGTGCGCTCAATACAAGCGGCACGAGTGCATAGCGTGGTTCGATGAGCCAATGTAGCGCCAGCGCAAGAAGTGCAAATGGCGCAAAGACAACCATATCTACCGCCCGATGCCACGGCACCGCAACAAGCGTCATCAATGCAAGCACAACGGCACCATAGAACACTACACGCTCCCATCCGCCACCGGCAACGGCAATGAGAATATCGTTATGCAAAAAGCGCTCTTTCGTAACAAAGTTGTACGCGTGGTCAATAACAAGTGTCGCATCATAGAAAACGTACCCGCCAATAACCACGGCAACAAAGCCACCAAAGCGTTGCCATGACCGTGTGACCATGCGCACAATTCGTGGCAATGTTGCAAGCACAATCGGCAAAAATACCACCGTGAATGTCACAAGCGCAAAGTAGATATTGCCCCAGTGCAGCGTGCCGGCAGGATGCGCCTGTTTGTCCAAAAACGCCACGCCACCATTAAAGTATACGAACGTTCCGAATAAACCGGCGAGCACATAGTACGGCAAATAGCGCACAGTTACGGCTGCACGTACTACTGCAGAGAGATCTGCTCGCGTTGGCAGTCGCAATCTCGCACCATACGTCCGCCGCACGATATCAATCGCCACAAGTCCGGCAATAAACACGATCATATCTTGCCGCACCAGCAATGTCGCCACAAAAATCAATGCAGCAAGCCAATGACGGCGGTACAGAAGCGCCAAATAGCCAATCAAAAACAACGCCAGCGCAGCAATGTCCGTATACACCATAAAC
>CAZGWO010000054.1:0-4526 GCA_964528835.1 uncultured Pseudobdellovibrionaceae bacterium | reverse complement strand
AGGAAGCGATTGTGTTTTATGAGCGTACCGGCGGTCCGACGGTAGATGGTGTAATTGCAATTACACCAGTTGTATTGCAACAATTACTTGCTGTTACGGGACCGGTGCATCTTCCGGAATATGAGAAAGATATTACGGCAGAAAATTTTATGGAACGTCTGCAACAAGAGGTAGAAATTGATTATGATAAGGCAGAGAATAAGCCAAAGAAAATTTTAAGTGACCTCGCGCCAATTATTTTGGAGCGAATCTTTACAGCTGGCGATGGTGGTGATGTACGCAAAGTACTTGATGTTATTGGTACTTTGTTGACGCAAAAACATATACAGCTTTATGCACGTAATCATGATATGCAACAATTGATTATTGATGCCGGTTGGGGTGGAACAATTAAAGATGTACCAGGCGATTATTTGAGTGTTATTAATACGAATATTAATGGTTTTAAGACAGACGGTGTCGTAAAAGAAACGATTTATCATTGGGCGGAGGTTCAAGAAGATGGATCAATTATTGATACAGTACGCATTGTACGTAAGCATACCGGCGGACAGACACCATATGCGTGGTGGAATAAAGTAAATGCAGATTATATGCGTATCTATGTACCGAAAGGATCTAAGCTTCTACGTGTATCCGGTCAGACGCGAGAATTTGTGGAACCACCATTGGATTATCATGCACTCGGCTTCCAGGCAGATGCGCGTGTTGCTGATGAAGAACAATCGATGACCATTGATGATAAAACCGGTACGCGTACATATGTACAAAATAACAAAACGGTATTTGCTAATTGGGTATATGTTTCACCGCAAGAAACTGTAACAGTAGAGTATGTATATCGTTTACCATTTCGTATAGGCCTGTCTGCGGCAGAAAGTGCTGACACATATAGCGTATTTTTTCAGAAGCAGGCGGGATCAATCGGCAGTCACCTTATCTCTGAAATTGTGCTACCGCAAACGATGACAACAGCATGGAGTTATCCACGGGGTATTGGTACTGCAAAGTGGGAAACAATGTTGACGACGGATCAGATGCGTGGCGTTGTGATCGTGCCATCTAGGCAATAGTGGTATTGAGTGATACACTGCAGTGTGTTGTTGTGATAGGCATAATAATTTCTTATAATCATGATACGTGCTTTTTTGCGGAAATTGCTACACTATCAACCAATTAATTCCATCACGTTGGCGGCGCTCATTATGGCGCTTGCCGGTATTGTAAGTCGTTTGCTTGGTTTCGTACGTGATCGTTTGCTGGCATCAACATTCGGTGCTGGTGATATTTTGGATGTTTACTATGCAGCATTTCGTTTACCGGATATCATTTTTGATTTGCTTATTCTTGGCGCATTAAGTGCGGCATTTATTCCGATTTTCACAGGACTTTTGGCAAAGCGTGATGACAGTGCGGCGTGGCAATTGGCGAGTGGTGTTTTTACATTGCTAGTGAGCGTTCTTGGCAGTATTCTTCTTGTGCTTTTTTTTGTGACACCTATGGTAATTCCATTGCTTGTACCGGGTTTTAACGAAGAAAAAATGACGATGACGGTAATGTTTACACGGATCATGTTACTTTCACCGCTTTTTCTCGGTATGAGCGCTGTTTTTGGTGGTGTGCTTATGTCACTCAAGCCTTTATGCGCTTGCGCCGATTTTTTATAATGTCGGTATTATTGTAGGTATTATATTTTTTGTACCGGCGATGGGGCCGATTGGTTTGGCGTGGAGTGTTGTTCTTGGTGCAGTATTACATTTTGTGATCACGATGCCAGCCGCAATCGCCTGCGGATTTGGACGACAGGTAAGTGGTATTGTTACAGCGTGGCGCAACAAACATGTGCGACGCGTATTAGTGCTTATGATACCGCGTATGCTTGGCACAGCATCAACGCAGATGAGTATGATCGCGGTGACATTTTTTGCGTCCCTTACGACAGCCGGCACTTTGGCGGCGTTTACTTTTGCAAATAATATCAGTGCGATTCCGTTGGGTATTATTGGTGTACCGTTTGCGGTTGCTGCGTTTCCGACATTAAGCGCGCATTTCGCAAAAGGAGATATAGATGCGTTCGTACATATTCTTGTAAAATATATTAAGCGCACAATTTTTCTTGTAGTTCCATTGATGGTTATTTTTATTACGTTACGTGCACAGATTGTACGTGTTGTTCTTGGCGCTGGTGCATTTGACTGGCATGATACAATTATGACATTTCAGATTCTCGGTATTTTGTCACTGGCGATTTTTGCGTTTGCACTTATTCCACTTTTTGCGCGTGCGTTCTATGCGATGCACAATACTATAACACCGGTTATAACTGGTATAATTAGTGTAGTTACCATTATTATAGTGATTAGTATTTTTTTGCCGACATACGATGTTTATGCCATACCAATAGGGTTTGCCGTTGGCGCGATTGTGAACTTTGTGTTACTTTTTATACTTCTGGAACGCATGTTAAAGCATGTACTTTTGACAAAGATTCATAATGCCGTTTTGGGCGCACTCATGGCAATGGGAGTTGCGATGATAGTTATATATGTATTAGCGCGTTTGGAGAGTCTATCCTTGGAACATCTTACAGCTTTAACATTTACT
Organism: uncultured Pseudobdellovibrionaceae bacterium; assembly: GCA_964528835.1. Classification (GTDB taxonomy): domain Bacteria; phylum Patescibacteriota; class Minisyncoccia; order Moranbacterales; genus JALVQA01. The sequence continues at coordinate 1,922 of CAZGWO010000054.1, read as the reverse complement.
GGACTTGCCGGTATATGGCTTGGAACGTTTATATTCTGTGCATTAGCATTACATGTTGCGCGTTTTTATATTACTATTATTTCTATGGCGATTCTCTCTACGACGACAGTGCAAATTATAAAATATATTATTGGAACAGTAACAGATTTAAGTACATTTGCTGAAGTGTTTGTGCAACTAACACTTGCCGGCAGTGCCGGTATTGGTATGTATCTCTTGCTTGGTTATCTCTTTAACATTGATGAGTTTTTTGTATTACGTGCACGCGTGTTACGGTTTATCATGCGTCGGAATTTATCATAAATAGGAAACACTTATGTATGAAAATTTGTTACAGCAGAGTGGGAGAAAGGAACACACTGATTGTATGCCAGCATTTTTTCACGGTAGCCGTGATGGATTATTGCGTTGCCGCGTTGTGCATGACGGCGCGGAAAAGATTTTTATTCGGCGTGATGGATTATGGTACGAAGATTCAGCGCGTGGGCATTATGAAATTGAACAGCACAATATGCCCGACGATAAGGATTTTAGTGATTTGTTGGAAGAAGCTTTCATCAATGAACAGGAAAGTAAAAAAACACATGAAACGGTAGAGCATATTCTCAAAGACCATGGTTCTGAACTTGAGGCGTTGGAAGAACGTTATCGGCGTATGGGTGTGGTAGATTGATATGCGACAGCGTAGGAGAAAATCCAGACAGCAATACTCGCCGTATAAACTTTATGGCAGCGTTGTTATTGGTGGCGTTTCTGTGATTATAGGCGTTCTTGTTGGTGGTGGTATGAGTATGTTATGGGCATACATTTTAGCGGTTAGTAGTGTTGCTTTTGTGCTTTTTGGTTTTGATAAAGCAATTGCGCACAGTGGTTTTATACGTGTACCTGAACGTATATTCTATATTTTAGCGTTTATTGGCGCCTCGCCTGCGTTATTATTGGGGCAGAAACTTTTTCATCATAAAACGATGAAAGCATCATTTCAGGTGGTATTCTTGGTGATTGTCGCTATGCAGATTGCGCTGCTGGCGTATCTCTTACTTGATGGTAGTGCCACGATTACATCGGTGGAGCATTCGTGGTTTTAATGTTATACTGGGGGTACGTTTAAGTTGGTAATACTTGCGTATATGCAACGGATGTGTGCACGAAATCGTGCAATGGTGGTATTGGGGGTGATTGTAATAATCGGTGCATTTTTACGTTTTTGGCATCTTGGTGCGGTGCCGTTTCGAGCGGATGAATTCTTGGATATCAATGCGACGGTTGGTTATGCACAGACGGGAATATGGCAGGCGTGGGATCACAATTTGCAGGCACCGTCTGTGCGCATTAATCCGGCAAGTGATGCACGTGCATGGCTCTACCGGTGGCAAGTTGCAAAGGTTTTTAATTACACTGCGCCAACGGAAGCAGCAGCACGCAGTATCAGCGTGCTGTGGGGTGTGATAACAATTGTTTTACTCTATGTCGTCGCTACTTCATTGACACGTCGTCGCACAATCGGCTTGATTGCCGCAGCGCTCTTTGCTGTGAGTGTCAGCGCGATTGAGATTGATCGCACATTGCGGATGTACGCGATGTTTGCGCCGGTGTTTTTGGCATTTTCGTGGGTGATGTTCCTGGCGCTTGAACGCAAGCCACGCAATGCGCTGCTGCGGTCGCTATGGCGATTGTCGGGCATGCATATCGGTTATGCTGTTGCTGCATTGGCATTGGGCACGCTGTCATTTCACCTCCATGCGCTGACGGCCAACAGTGCGTTTGTCGTTGTAGCGTACGTTGCGGTGATGGCTGTCGTGTCATGGCGTCACGGTACGCACTGGCGTGACAACCGCTACCTTAAAATTGGCGTACTTGGCGCAATCGCGGGTAGCGGTATCTTGATTGCCATGCCACAAGCGGTGGCGCTCTTTAGTGCC
>CAZGWO010000053.1:0-4590 GCA_964528835.1 uncultured Pseudobdellovibrionaceae bacterium | reverse complement strand
TTCGTGTAATGTGAATATCAGGATTAAGGAAGAGGTGTACCGCATCTTTTAGGGGTACTATGTTCCTATAGATTTCGCGGAAGCCATAATTATGTCCGGCACCAAAGCCACGATTGGGTTGCGTAAGTATTGTCAGTGGTGCAATTGATGTAACAGACAGCGTTTCTGTGGAGTGATTGATGATAATAATTTTCTGGATATTTGGTAAGTATTTTTCAAGATGTGTGATGCAATTTTGCAACAACGTATGTGTATTGAAATTTACGATACTTACGGTAACGGGGTGGCCGGTATTTTTAGCAGTGGTGGACATAGTGTTTTTTTGCTTGTGGAAAATCTTTTAGCGCATCGGCAACGTTTGGTGCAAGAAGCGGATCACGTGGCATAATAGCGTTCTTTATTTTACGGATTGGATAAGCGATGGCATAGATCCATTGATAGTACCATGGTGCATGTGCGGAGAAAAAGAGTAGTGCAGAGAGTACAAGCCAATATGTCTTTTTCGGTTTATGTGCATCTTGTTCGCTTACCTCATGGTGGATGGCCATTGCTGTCGGAACAACGCCAACGTCGTAGCCATGTTTGTGTGCGCAGAAAGAGAAGTCGGCATCTTCGTAGTAGAGGAAATACGATTCATTGAGTAGGCCGATGGACGCAAAAACATCTTTGTGAATAGATAGTATGCAACCGGTTGCGCTTTGTGTTGGTATGATCGTGGTACCGTGTAGTTGTGTATGGCGATGTACGATACGCATACGATACCAATCAATCTCTGCACCAGCATACCATATCTTGCCGGATGGTGTGAAAATTTGTGGGCAGAGAATGGATGGCTTTTTGTGTTTTATGCCAGCATGGATGAGCTGCGCAATCGTATCAGAGTTGAGGCGAGCGTCATGATTGACGAGGATAACATAATCAGCGTCACGCTCTAGTGCAAAGCGAATGCCGACATTGTTACCCGCTGCAAAACCAACATTGCTACTATTCTTGATATATTCAACATTATCAAATCGTTGACGTGCAGCTTCAAAAGAGTTATCCGTGGATGCATTGTCAACAACAACGACATGGAGTCGTAGAAGCGTTGTTGGCGTCCATACTGATTGGAATATACTGGCAAGACACGCATTAAGTGTTGTAGCGCCATTATAATTGAGAACAATGACAAAAACATTGAGTGGGTGGTGCATAGTAATATTGCTAAAGTATAATTCTATTATACAGTGCTTTCTGTAATTTGTGATGTATGCTCATCTTTTGCAAAGATGGATCGCAATTCGTTAATGCTGATGGCACGCGTTGTCCAGAGTGCGATGGCATATGTAATTGCGGCAATGATTATAGCGTAAAAGAGACCGACATCTTGCGTGATAAAGAGTGCAGCACCCATGGCACCAGTTGCAATAAGAATACGTAGTAGTTGTGGAATATGTGGTGTATATCGGATATGACGTGCTACAAGGGTTGCGCTAAGGAGGACAACAAGGCCCTCTGTTGCAACAGACATTGCTGCCGCTGCGTTGTAGGAAAAGTGCGGAATGAGTACCCAATTACCGGTGACATTAAACAGCGCGCAGATGGTAAGCGCGATCATAAGACGCTTTTGCAAATTGCCAACAAGGAGGAGAATTGTAAAAAATTGTCCAAAAAAGATAAAAAAGAGGGCGAATGCCGTCATACGTAAGACAGTCGCTGATGCATGGAAATCAAAGTGTGTACCACCGACAATACGCATAATATCATCAGCACGAAAGAGGATACCAACAAGAATAGGGAGGATAATAACGGAGAATACTTTCAGTGTCTTATTTGCAAAAAGGTTGAATTGTGCGCGATTTGATGTGAGTGTGCGTGAAAGAATTGGGAGCATAAGCCCCATAACCATTGCTGGAAAAAAAATGAGGTTTTCCATAATTTTGTATGCAGCGCCGTATATACCGACAGCGGTATCGTCTTTGAGAAATGAGAGTAAGAGCATATCTACTTTGAAATAGAAAAAAGTAATGATGGCAGCAATGCCCATTGGTAGTGATTGTGCAAGAAAAGCGCGCCAGTAGGGCAAGTCCCATACGAGACGTAATTTTACAAAGCGACGTGCAAGGTATGCAATTACAGTAAAATTGAATGCCATTGCGACAATAATGCCGGCAACGAGCCATATGAAACCGGCATCAAAATACATTACACCGGCAATCCATCCAACTTGTAGAACTTTGCCAAAGAACTCGGTAATTACAACGAGGTCCATGCGCAGATGTTTTTGAAAGACGCTATTAAGCAGGCCGTAGCCGGAGGAAAAGAAGAATGCGATACCAATGAGAATAATGGCAAAACGAATATTATATGTATATGGCAAAAACGGTACGCTAATTATAGCGAGGAAAAGGACTGTTAGAGAAATGATTGCGCGTAACGTGAAAATACGCTCAATAGTGTATTGTTCATCTTGTTGTGACTGTTTGCCAATATTGCGTGCCGTTACTTGGTAGAGTCCGAAATCTGCAAGTGCGACAAAGAGTGCAAAAAATGCCAGAACGGTAGCATATGCGCCAAATCCAGCTGTGCCGAGATAGCGCGTCATAAGACCGATGCCAACAAGCGCAAGCGCAGTTGAAGCGACTTTCATTACAACATTGACTGTAACGTTGTATGCGAGTTTTCTACCAAGCGCCATGGAGATGTTAGTTAGCGGATTGTTCTTCTGTGTGCGTCAAGTAGTACTGTTGTGCAATCATAAAGAGTGTTGATGTTAGCCAGTAGAGTGCAAGTCCTCCGGGAAAGGTAAAGCCGATGAAGAGTGTCATTGCCGGTGCAATATAGAGCATCTGCTTGCTCATGGTTTCTGCAAAGTCTTGCATATCTGGCATATTGTTCTTTTGTGGTGATGTAGCTTGTTGGGGAGTATCTTTTTTGTGGCGCGCCATCATCATTTTCATTTGATAGTATTGGCCAGTAGCAGCGAGTATGGCGAGGAGAGGACTTGGATTATTGAGGTCAATAACGTTGAGAAGCGTTGGCGTAATGGTTTCGGGATTGGGAACAAACGAATAGAGTCGTGCGCTGTCCACTAATACTTCCGTACCTTTCATAGTAAAAAGAATACGATAAAATGCAATGAAGATGACGAGCTGAATAATGAGTGGGAGACAGCCGGAGACGGGTGTTGTATTATGCTTCTTATAAAGTGCAAGCATTTCCTTTGTCTGACGTTCTTTGTCGTGCTTATGTTTTTTCTGCAATTTTTTAATTTCCGGTTGCAGTTGTTGCATTTTCTTTTGACTTTCAATTTGCTTTTTTGAGAGGTGAAGCATTGCCAATTTGATAAGAATTGTTGTGATAATGATTGTAATACCAAAATCATGTGGGGGTACAATATCATAGACAGTAATGAGGATATTGTAGAGTGGTTCTGTGACAATTGTGTGAAAGAGAGATCCCATGACAGTTTTTAATTGGATAATGAATTAGTTAAAATTGTCACATATGAAATGTGACGGCACATTAGTTAGTATACACTATTTTTTCTGTGCGCGCTGACGTGCTTTTGCCAGTGTGTATGCAATATCGTGGCAGAGCGCATCAAATGGCACTGTCATGATATCGCTTTTTGGACTGATAATAACATGTGCATTGCCTTGCAAGAGACATGTTGTCAGTGCGCCATAGAGCCGACGACGGATATGGTTGCGGTCAATGGCACGCCGTGCGTATTTTTTGGGCGCGATACAAGCATAGCGCAGGTCGTTTGTGTCGGTTAGAATACGTACACAAACAAAAGCGCCGCACGCTGAGGTGCCACGCTTCCACGCCATGTCAAATTGCTTTGTCAAGAGGCGGTTGTTTTTTGGTAACATCGTATTGGCGTATTAACACTAAACAGCCAATTGCTTGCGACCCTTTTGACGGCGACGTTTAATGACAGCACGACCGGCGGCAGTCTTCATTCGTGAGAGGAATCCGTGTGTGCGTTTGCGTTTCCTCACTTTTGGTTGATAGGTTCGTTTTGTAGACATTTTTCCAAATAATCCTAATACATATACTTTAAGAGTATAGCAGAAAAGGTGGTTTTTTGTCAATGTTGTTGCTTATTGCAGTTGAGAATATTAAAACTCTGGTGTACATTTGATATATGACAAAGATTCTCATACCACAAGAAGTGCGCACCGTTTTGGAGGTACTCAATGGTGCCGGTCATGAAGCATATATTGTCGGAGGATGTGTGCGTGATCGGATTATGGGGCGAATGCCAAAGGATTGGGACGTAACGACGAGTGCGTGTCCAGAAGAGGTGCAAGCACTTTTTCCTGATCATTTCTATGAAAATGATTTTGGCACGGTTGGTGTTAAGGTGGCACCGTTTTTGCCTTACGGAAAAGAGGGGCGTGAACACGATGTGATAGAGGTAACAACGTATCGTACAGAGAGCGGCTATAGTGATAATCGCCGTCCGGATAACGTTACCTTTGTGAAGACGTTAGAAGAAGACCTTGCGCGACGAGATTTTACGATGAATGCAATTGCAGAAGATTGTGTGGGGAATATATATGATCCATTTCGTGGGCGAGAAGACATTACGCACAAGTGCAT
>CAZGWO010000052.1:0-4621 GCA_964528835.1 uncultured Pseudobdellovibrionaceae bacterium | reverse complement strand
AGGATTTTCATAAGAATCTATTTTTTGCTGTAGCGTTCTTTTCGCATTTCGTACATGATATCTTCAGTGAGTTTGCGACTTGCTTTAATCATGTCTGCAATGAGTGCAAAGACAATAAATTGCAATCCAATGAGAAAAAGGACGATGGCGGAGAGGAGATAGTTGCGGTATGGTGTGATTTGGAGATGTGGAAAATAGAGAAAAAGAAAATAGCAAAATACTGCAACGGAAATTGTGATGAGAAATAATCCGGGGAATCCAAAAAATTTCATTGGACGAATGTCACGTACAGCTTTGACGATAATGCGTGCCGAATTGTTAACAAAGTGCCATATACTGCGAACAACACGTGATTTGCGATCAGGGAAGTAGTGTACGGTAATAGGAACCCATTGTAATGAGAGCTTTTTTCCGATAGCATCAATGATTGATTCTTGTGTATAGGTAAACCCAACAATTGGATTGAGGCGCAGAAGTGTTTCACGATTGTGTGCACGGAATCCGCATGTAAGATCATGAATATCGACATTAAGGAAGTGTCCGACAATTTTTGCGCCAATACGATTGAGGACTTTTTTGGCAATAGGGATGTTGTGCGCGTTACCGGCAGAAAAACGTTCGCCAATGACCATATCAGCTCGGCCATTTAGAATTGGCGTGAGAAGTTTTGGAATTTCGTTCGTGTCAAATTGGCCGTCAGCATCAATATTAATCATGATATCGGCGCCGTTAGCAAGCGCGCTTTCGACAGCGGTGTTAAATACGGCGCCGAGGCGACGATTTGTGCTGTGAGAAATGACAATATCCGCACCGGCAGAGCGGGCAATTTCTGCGGTATTATCACGTGATCCGTCATCGATAACTTGTACCAATACGTCACTAATGCCTTTAAGAGAGCGCGGGAGGTTCTTAATAGTGGTACCAATCGCTTGTGCTTCATTGTATGCTGGTATATTGATGATGAGTTTCATGGACGTGTCTCAAGAAAGTTATCTATTTATAGTGTAGCGGTGAATTGACGTGTTGACAATATATAAAAACCGCTCCATAGAGAGCGGTTCATGTAGATAGTCATGTGAAATTAAAGGCGAAAATCGGATGCGTCTTTATCAAAAATACTTTTAATATCGCACAGAACATGTGTTTCTTTGCCATACGCATGAATGCCATTGGCACCAAGATCGCGAAAAACATTGTGTGCAACAGCAAGGACGATAGCGTCGTAATAGCCATGCTGAGGATTGGAAATCGCTTCCTTGCCATATTCTTGCGCAAAATCAGAAGGATCAGTAATCGGATCATAGTAATCTACTTGTATGCCGAATTTTTCCAAGTGGCGGCCGATATCAATTGATCGTGAGTTACGTAGGTCCGGACAGTTTTCTTTAAATGAGAGTCCCATGAGAAGGATGTGCGCACCGGCAACGGGAATATGTTTTTGTGTCATCTTAATAACGGTTTGTTCGGCAACGTAGGCAGCCATACTATCGTTGGTAACACGAACACGTCGCAATATGCCCATATCAACGCCGAGACTGTAGGCCTTATAAATGAGGTAGTACGGATCAACGCCAATGCAATGTCCGCCAACGAGTCCCGGTGTAAAGGGGAGAGCATTCCATTTTGTGCGCATTGCGCCAAGTACTTCTTGTGTATCAATACCCATTCGCGCGAGAACAGTTGATACTTCATTCATAAATGCAATATTAACATCACGTTGAGAATTTTCGATAACTTTACATGCTTCAGCTGCTTTTAGCGTGGTTACCATATGTGTTCCCGCTGTAATTACTTGCGCATAGACAGCATCAACATAGCGCGCAATTTCGGGAGTTGATCCTGAAGTCACTTTTACAATTTCTTCAATTTTACTCTTATCAGCAGGACTTACACGTTCCGGACTGTAGCCGACAAAGAAGTCTTTGTTATACGTTAGTCCTGATTCTTTTTCAAGAATTGGTACGCAGACTTCTTCAGTAGCACCCGGATAGACAGTAGATTCATAGACAATAGTATCGCCTTTTTTGAGGTGTTTACCGATCAGTGCGCTAACACTGTGGAGCGGTGAGAGGTCCGGAACCGAGAAATGGTCAATCGGCGTCGGTACGGCAACGATGAAGAAATTGCACTTTTGAAAGTCGTCAGTATCTGACGAGAGGGAGAGATGTTTTGCACTCGTGATGTCTTTGGGAGAGAGTTCATTGTTCTTATCATGACCTGCTTTAATATCTGCAATGCGCTGTGTGTTTATATCAAAGCCAAGTGTCTCAACTTTACGTCCGAAGGCAATTGCGAGAGGAAGCCCGACATAACCAAGGCCAATAATCGCAATCTTTGCATCTTGTGCGTTCATAGGATTTCTTATGATATGTTTATATTGCAAGTATATCATTTTTATAAGACGATTGTCTATCCATGTGATATAGTGCCAGCGTAAAATACAGTGCGTGTATAATACTATATATGGTAGGTGTGTTAAGCTGACAGGGAATATAAAAGAGAGTATACGTTATGAAATTATTTGTTCAAAAAGTATTGGGGAAGATGGCACGCGCAGTGTTGAAGCGACGCAAGCCGTTTGTTATTGGTATTACAGGATCGCTTGGCAAAACAACGACAAAAGACGTACTTTTTGCCATTCTTACACGTTATACACATGTGCGAACAAACATTGCTAATTATAATAATGAATTTGGTGTGCCTCTGACTGTAATTGGTGCACCGAGCGGTAAACGCTCACTAATTGGTTGGTTGCGTGTTGTTGTTACGTGGTTGTGGGCAATGACTGTGCAACGTGATTATCCGACGGTATTGGTATTGGAACTTGGCATTGATCATAAGGGGGATATGGATTATTTAATTGATATTGTTGCGCCACAGATGGGTGTTGTTACCGTTGTGGATGGTGTGCATGCGCAGAAGATGGGTTCTATTGCAACAATTGCCAAAGAAAAGGGGCGCCTTATTGCGCGACTACCATCTGATGGTGTGGCAATTCTTAATGCTGATGACCGGCGTGTGGCAAAAATGTCTAATACTACGGATGCGCGTGTTATCACCTATAGTGCGATTGGTGATACAACAGCAACGCTGTGGGCGAGTAATTATGCAATAAACGATTGTGGTGGATTGACATTCAAGCTTAATGAAACGCAAACAAGTGTACCGATACGCATGCCACATATTATAGGTTTGCAACTATTACCGTCAATTATGGCAGCGATAGCTGTAGCGCGTGCCTATGGTATACATCTCGTTGATATTGCGCAGGCATTAACTGATGTAAGGCCACCGAAACGGCGCATGAATGTACACTATATGGCGAATGGTATGGTAGTTATTGATGATACTTATAATGCGGCGCCAGCATCAATGCGTGGTGCATTAGTGACACTTGGAGCATTCCCGCTTTCACATGCTCGCGCGCGACGTATTGCTGTTCTTGGTGATATGCGTGAATTAGGTAAAGTAGAAAGGAAAGCACATGAATCACTTGCACGTGATATTGTGGAGAATAGTATTGATGTTGTTATCTGTGTTGGTCCAGTTATGAGATATCTTTATGATGTTTTAGTAAGCACACATCATCACCAATCCATTGTATTGCAACATTACGCAACAACGTATGATGCGGTGCAGGCAATTGAACGTATCGTTACGCCGGGAGATATTGTATTATGCAAAGGATCAAATGGTATGCATTTATGGGATGTAGTAGAGGTACTTATAAAAATGTAGGTATTGTTATTGGTGTAAGTATTTAAAGAATGTGATTAATTTGTACAGAAAATAAGTTGATATGAAGAAACTTCTTGCGTTTATAGTACCTGTTTTTATTATTGCTCTTGGTGCTATTGTGTGGTATGCGCAAAATGCATCAACAAACCACCAAAGCGCCGTCATTGCGAGGAGTGAAACGACGAAGCAATCTCGTTCAAACGACACCGCGACAACAACACCACCCACCACAAACACAAACACCGGCACTAACGCACAGAACCACAACACCACCACAGACACCGCCATCCGCTACAACGCAGATGGTTCCATTGACACCTCCAACTGGCAAGAATACTGCAACCAAGAGTACGGCTTCTGTGTGAAGTATCCGCAGGGGTGGGCGACTGAATGGGTAGATGGAACTGCAGGAACGGGTATGAATATAGTTGCGCCATATGATAAATCATGTGTTGGAACTAATATAGGTTGCACTGATGCATACTTATCAATTTTTCCCATATCAGGATTCTATGCCGGCGTCCTTGGAAATAATAATGTAAATATAGATGAGTATGATACGGTTGTTGTTAATAACCGACTATTGTTGCACGCATATGGAGACGATTTTCATGATGGCAATTATGTAATGTGTGGCAATAATATTAAATATGCAGTTAACGGAGTGCTTCATAGTTTTGAATTAGTGCATTTGCCACGTAATTGGCAAAGGGAGAGTAATATAACATCAGGATGCAGTATGGTGAAATATGAAGTAGTTATGAAAACAATTTTTAATTCTTTAAGGTTTACCAAAGACAGCTAATCAACCTTACCCTAACTTCACAACATACTTGCACGCAAAACTCTACAACTTGACTTATACTTTTCGTATACTAGAATC
>CAZGWO010000051.1:0-4701 GCA_964528835.1 uncultured Pseudobdellovibrionaceae bacterium | reverse complement strand
GCTAAAATCGAAAATGCATGTACGAGGCGCACAAGATTTTTGCGTGGTTGCAAAGCCCCAACATATAAAATATATGGCGCATCAGCAATGCCATATCTCATACGTACAAGATGAACATCACGTCGTGACACATGCGTTGCAAACAATTCTACATTAAACCCATGGTGAATCACTGTAATATTCTCTGCAGAAATTTGTGGGTAAACACGTACAAGATCACGTTTCGTTGCATGCGATACGGCAATAATGTGATCAGCATGTGTTACGGCAAAATCTGTAAAAAAATTGAGGCGGCGCAAATCTCTGTACGGGAAAAATGTCGGAAACATTTTAAACGCGAGATCGTGAATGGTAACCACAGTATACGTCTTGCGTGGTGTCACAAACGGCAACGCCTGCATCGGCATCCATAACACATCCGGCTGCGTACGTAATATTTCATAGAGAAAACGCGTTTGCGTCCAACAGCACGGTGACGTAACAGTGTGCTCATGATAATTCCCCATGTGTGGCGGCGCAAGTGCAGGATTCCATGCATAACGATGATATAAATCAAACTGATCATTGGGTGCATACATACCAAAACGCGCGAGAAGTTCCCTGATATAAACACGCGTACCGTCAATACGTGCATGATCAAGATCCGCTACTTGCGCTGCAATACGCATAATTTATGCCTTCAAAAGCATAATAAGATCCTGTGCTGCTTGTGTACCACTGTTGGTGGATGCTTGTGCATCCATAACACGTTTTATGTCAGCATGTTTTTCAACACTCACAATGCCACAACTCAACGGAATGCCAAAGTTCATCATGACATCCATCAGCGCACGGTACACCTCCGGCAATTCCATGTAATAGCGATCTGTTTGATCTTTAATCGCAACACCCAAAACGATAATGCCATCAAAATCACGCGATTCCGCAATAGACTTTGCTAAGAGTGGCACATGAAAAAGCGACGGCGCCCACATCATACGCAACCGCTCTTCCGTAATACCGCTATCTGTTAATGTCTGCACAGCACTACGTGCGAGATGATCCACATGTGTACGGTTTTGCTGAGCAACAACCAATGCGATCTTTGAAGCAATAATTGTCGTACTTTTTGCTTCTTGTGATGATGTTCCCATAAAAACTACGCTAGATAATTATTTTCCATTGTACCATAAATAAAAAAAAGAAAACCTACTCAAAACTAAAAGTAAGTTTTCTTTAAACATGAAACAATTTTTTAGCTAACGATAAAAAATCTCGGTTTTTTTTCCTGTTCCTGTAAAATGTATGGGCGCATAATTGAATATACCTCGCGCATATCGTTATTGCTGAACCATTGTGCAACGGCATGTGTCCCACAGGCAACATCAAGAAACTTTTTCTTCGATTCTGCTATGTTAATCTTGATGTTAATCCTATTGTAGGAAGTGTCATACACATTTGGAAATGGTGCAAACAATATATCACCATACACATTCTTAACAATGGCAACAATATTGCCATTGTTATCAAAGGCTTCACGATACATAACATACTTCTTCCCCGTAATGACACATACTGTTTCAGTGTCCGGGAAAAATTCCACGACTCCCTGTGCAACACCAACTGCAACAGTGTTCAAGAGAGTCATGTCAGTGGTATCGTGGTTCCTAGGCACAATACGCCTTGATGCTACAAGGAAATATTCTCCATTGTTTCGCACAATATCATCTAACAACCTTCTATACTGCGCGATGTACTCGCTGTCATAGTGACCATTACATGACACAAGACAGAAGTCTACAATGCGATCACCTGTTGAATATCCATCTATGATATCACAGAATATATCGCTTGCCGATTGCTCAATAGCGGCACTGAGCATACCTCTTTTTTTGTTCATGGTCTTTTGAATCTCCACCATTTCTGGTAAGTATCGTTTTCTTGCCATCTTTCCTCTCCGCATTGTTAATGTACAGCACTGCTATCATATACATTTTTTCTAAAAAAAACAAGTGTTGCATACCAAAAACCGAGCCTATGCCCGGTTTTTGGTCAAAGAGTTGAAGATGATTTACTTATCACTCTTCTTATCCTCTGACTTCTGTTTAGAAGAATCAGAAGAAGAGGCATCTTCTACTTCAGCATCTTTTGGTGTATCCTTTGCAGCGCTGTCAGATTGCGCACCAGCACCTTTCGCTTTTGCCGCTTCCGCTTCCTGCGCCGCCTTCATCAGTTTTTCACTGATCGTTTGCGCTGCACTGGAGAACGCTTCTGTTGCACTCTTAATCTCTTCAAGGGTTGCATCTTCTTTCTTAAGCAACTCCTTAAGTTCATTCATCTTCTCCTCTACCGGCTTCTTTTCATCGACAGTGATTTTATCACCAGCATCCTTTATTGCCTTTTCCGTAGAGAAAATTAGCGTATCTGCCATATTGCGCGCTTCTACAAGTTCTTTCTTTTTCTTATCCTCATCAGCATGCGCCTCTGCATCTTTCTTCATGCGCTCAATTTCTTCTTCAGAAAGTCCGCTGGACGCCTCAATTTTGATGGACTGTTCCTTACCGGTCGCCTTATCCTTTGCACTTACATTGAGAATACCATTAGCATCAATATCAAACGTCACTTCAATCTGTGGTACGCCACGTGGTGCCGGCGCAATACCATCCAAAACTAAACGTCCAAGTGTTTTATTATCAGCAGCCATTTGACGCTCACCTTGTACGACATGGATTTCCACACTTGGCTGATTATCCACTGCTGTAGAGAAAATCTGTGATTTCTTTGCTGGAATTGTTGTGTTCTTTTCAATTAACGGTGTTGCAATACCTCCCATTGTCTCAATGGAAAGTGTCAATGGCGTCACGTCCAGCAAGAGCACATCTTTGACATCACCCTGCAACACACCACCCTGAATCGCCGCACCAAGCGCAACAACTTCATCAGGGTTCACGGAGATATTCGGCTTCTTGCCAAAGTAGTCCTCCACTGCCTTAATAATAACCGGCGTACGCGTCATGCCACCAACCATAACAATCTCATTGACATCACTCTTCGTCAAACCGGCTTCCTTGATTGCCTGCTCCATCGGCGCAAGTGTCTTTTGCACAAGATCATGCACAAGCTCCTCGTACTTTGCACGCGTAACTTTCATCACAAGATGTTTCGGACCATTTGCATCTGCCGTGATAAATGGCTGATTGATTTCCGTCTCTTGTGCTGTAGAAAGCTCGATTTTTGCTTTTTCCGCCGCTTCTTTAATACGCTGGAGCGCATCATTTTGCGTAGAGAGATCAACACCTTCTGTTTTCTTGAACTCATCAAGAATGTAATTGATCAACACCTGATCAAAATCATCACCACCGAGGTGTGTATCACCATGCGTTGCTTTTACTTCTACTGTATCGTCACCAACTTCCAATACGGACACGTCAAATGTTCCACCACCAAGGTCATACACGACAATTTTCTCCTCGTTCTTTTTATTAAAACCATAGGCTAGCGCCGCAGCTGTCGGCTCATTAATAATGCGTCGCACTTTAAGTCCGGCAATTTCACCGGCCTCTTTCGTCGCTTTACGCTGTGCGTCATCAAAGTATGCCGGCACCGTAATAACCGCCTCTTCAATCTTTACGCCAAGTTTCTCCTCCGCATCTGCCTTGAGCTTTGACAGCACCATAGCGCTAATTTCTTGTGGCGTATAATCTTTTCCATTCATCACCACATTGATGCCACCGTTCTTTGCCTTCTTTACTTCAAACGGAAAAAGGTCCAAGTCCTGCTGTACATCCTTATCATCAAACTTACGACCAATGAGACGCTTAACACTAAAGAGTGTGTTCTTCGGATTTGTTACCGCCTGACGCTTCGCTAGCAAGCCAACAAGACGCTCGCCAGACTTATTCATCGCAACAACAGATGGTGTTGTACGATTTCCTTCTTTGTTCTCCACGATCTCCGGCTGACCACCTTCCACAACTGCCATTGCAGAATTCGTCGTACCGAGATCAATTCCTAAAATCTTAGACATAGATAGTTTTACTGTTAATATTTTTTATTGAGTGATACTATTCTACTCTATTCACAGTATACGGCAACTAGCACTCACGTGTCAAGAGTGCTAAGTTATACCATACTTTTCCTCAAAAGAAAACGCCATAAGAATCATTGATTCTTATGGCAAAGATTCTTTGTAAGAACCTTTGTGGGGTATGCGGTAACCCCTTATTATTATTCTGTACTCTTACTATAAAAATCCCTCTCAATTCTGTCAACAACACGATTATTGCGGGAGAAATACATTGCCACAATGCACAATTAAAATACCAACACTTGTGGTGCAAAAATCATCAGTACACCGAGTGCAAGCATCATCAACGCACCGATTAAAGTCGTCCACCTACTATACTTCATCGTCTGTGAGAAATGCTGCGATCCATAAAGCGCTAACGCAAAAACAACTATATCATCAGCCATATACATGATGATATAGAGCGCCATCTGTAATTGTGTCGCCCAAAAGCCCAAATCATTCAGTTCTAAAATCTTTGTATAGGCTTGCGGAATGCCAATGCTACATGCAAATTCAAAAATATTAACGCTAAAAGCAATAGCAATAATGCCTACTGCTGTCAATACAGTTAACGGACGTTGCACAACCTGCGCAATTCTACCGGACAACTTCTCTTGTTGCGTAGCATTCGTAACACTACATACCGGTTGCCA
>CAZGWO010000050.1:0-4820 GCA_964528835.1 uncultured Pseudobdellovibrionaceae bacterium | reverse complement strand
TGCACTCATTGCTAAGACACGTGCGAATTATGAATTGGCAAAGAAAGCGTATGATGCTGCAAAGGAGGGACGTGATTTACAAGTTGATATTGCACGTGGATCGCGTGCGGTTGCACGCGCGCAGTTGCACGCAGCGCAGACGGTTGCGGCAAATACGATTGTACGTGCACCATTTAGCGGCGTTATTGCATCACGTATGATTGCGGTTGGTGACCTCGTATCACCGGAACGTCCATTATTTTATATTGTCCACGGTATACAGAAACAAATTGACCTTTCTATGGCGCCGGAACATCTTGCGCAGGTACATGTCGGGGATATTGTGATGGTGCGTGCTGATGATGGGCGTAGTGAGGAAGCGCGTATTAGTGCGGTAAGTCCGGTTGTTGATCCGCAGACGCGTAAGGGCCTTGTACGTGTTACACTTGCGAATACAACGATATTTACTCTTGGTGACTATGCAGATGTGACGTTCCATATTGTGGCGACAGCAGTTGATAGTACGATGGATAATGGTGTGAAGATTCCACGTAGTGCATTGATGGGATTGTATCACGAATGGCGTGTTTTTGTCGTTATTGATGGTGTGGCGCAGTCACGCGTTGTGCAAATTGGCAATGATTATGATGACGGCATGATGGTTGTTGTAACGGATGGTGTTACGGAAGGGGAGCAGGTTGTTGTGGAAGGACAACACTCTTTGCATGATGGCGAAGCAGTAACAGTTGTTAATGGATAAATAATATGAAAGACATGCAGAATTATGGCTTTTTTGGTCGTGTTGCAACGTTTTTTTTGCACCATCGTGAACTTGGTGTTTTGACGATTATTGGTATTGTATTGTGGGGTGCGTTGTCGTTTGCCTTGATGCCAAAACAGTACAATCCGGAGATTACGGCGCCGGCATTTCAGATTGTTACACCACTTCCCGGTGCATCGACGGAAGAGGTTTACCAGTTGGTAACACGTGTTGTAGAAGATCGTGTGCGCACAATTCCAACAGTTGATAAAATCATGGCGCAGACTTTTGATGGTGGCGTGAGTGTTGTTATTGCGCAGTTTTATATCGGTGAGAATAGTGAAGATGCAAAGATTACACTTACACAGAAATTGCAGGATATTGCACAAGTATTGCCGGATGGTGCACAAGCGCCTCAGATCAGTGCGATTGACCCTGATGATGTACCAGTATTGACTGTTGCGCTTAGTAGTGAGAAGTTATCTGCGTCATCATTGCGCGCACTTGGTAGCGATGTTGCTGATACACTCAAGCAAATTGAAGGTGTTGCACAGGTGCGTGTACATGGTGGTGCACGACGAGTATTGTACGTTACCATTGACCCAGATCGACTTGCACAGTATGGTATCTCATTGCAACAGTTAAGAGATCGTATTCGTGCAAATAATATACTCATGCCAGCCGGATTTGTAACGACGCAGGGTAATCATTATGATGTACGCATTGACGGGGCAGTTACATCGCCACAAGAAGTAGCGCAAATTGTCATTGGCGCAGCTGGTGCAACAATTATTCATGTTGGTGATGTTGCAGATGTTACGTATAGTGAGGAAGAACAGAAATATCGTACAACTTTTGCATTGCGTGATGGTGATGTTCATAATGATTCCGCAGTTTATGTTTCTGTGGCAAAACTTAAAGGGACGAATGCGACGAAAATTACGGATGCGGCACGTGCAGAAGTGGATGCGCTCGTACGTAACGGTGTCATTCCATCACATGTTCGCGCAACGATTGTGCGTGATGATGGTCAGGTTGCACGTGAGGCGACAATGACGCTTACGACAAACCTCTTTAGCGCAATTGTAATCGTGGCGCTCGTTTTACTGGGATTTCTCGGGTGGCGTAGTGCACTGATTGTATTGATTGCGATTCCACTTACATTGGCTGCGGTTTTTGGTATTGGGCACTTTGCCGGACAAACAATTAATCGCATTACACTTTTTGCACTTATTCTTTCGCTCGGTATTTTGGTTGATGCGGCAATTGTTGTTGTGGAAAATATCTTTCGTCTTTTGCGGGAGAACTCAATGGAGCCAAAGTTTACACTCATTGCACGTGCGGTTGCTGAAGTTGGACCGGGGCTCTTCATGAGTACATTAACAGTGATTTTGGCATTTGTACCGATGGCATTTGTCGGTGGTATGATGGGTCCATATATGGGACCGATTCCGTTTTTTGTGCCGGCGGCATTGATCGCTTCGTTGTTAATTGCACTATCTATTAATCCATTTCTCTTGGATATGATGACGCGACACCATGGACGTATTTCCAAAGAGTGTGATGGTATTACGCCACAGAATAAACGAGAGAATATATTTCTACGTTCTATTGGTCGCTTACGCGGAGTGTATGCGCGATTCTTGGCGCATATATTAGAGAGTTCACGTCGTCGTCGTATAATTGTTTTTGGCGCGTTGGTGCTTTTGTTGGCATCGCTTGCCTTGCCGGCTGTTGGAATTGTGAAGTTTCGTATGTTACCAAAGGCCGATACGGAGCAATTTTTTGTTTACGTAGATTTGCCACAGTATGCTGATTTGGAACGTACAGGCGCAGTTGTGCAACGTATTGAAAATTTCCTTATGCAACAGGATGTCGTTGTCAGTGTGCAGAGTTTTATCGGTACACCACAGGTTGTAGACTTTAACGGTCTTTTCAAGGGCTCTGATGCACGACGTAATGAAAATCAAGCAACATTGAAAGTCAATCTCGTGCATCATAAGAAACGTGCTATAACGTCGGAAGAAATTGCACTGGCATTACGTCCGCAGATACAGGCACTTTTACGCGATGAACCAGATGTAACGATTAAATTGATTGAAGATCCGCCGGGACCACCGGTACTTTCCACTTTTTTGTTGAAGATTCATGGTACAAATGATGCACATATTGCACAAGTAGCAACAACACTTGCACAGAAGATACATACAATTGATGAGGTTGTTGATATTGATACGACAGTTAATGAAGTGGCGGCACCATATGTATTGCGCGTTAAGAAAGAAGAAGCATCGCGTGCTGGATTGAGTGTTTATGATGTTGCGATGACGTTGCGACGTTTACTGGATGGGGAGCGTGTAGCGCTCTATCATGCACGTATCGGTGCGACGCGACAAGCGGAGCCGGAATATATTGTCGTGCGTACAGCTCAGGCACAGCGTGATGCAAAGAACGATTTGGAGAATGTACTCATTCCGAATGCCTATGGACAAAACATTCCACTTGGCAGTGTCGTTGCTTATGAAACAACACCAACTGTACCGGTGCTTTATACTGACAATCGTGTGCGGACACAGTATGTGAGTGCGGAGATGGGGCGTCGCAGTGTCATCTATGCGATGATTGACACGCTTACATATCTGGTGCGAGAGTACAAACCGTTTGCTACAAATACCGAGGTCGTTTCATGGAATCTTTTTGGCGTAACGTATCGTGACAAGCAAAGTGGTGAAATGATAACAGTCCTTTTGGATGGCGAGTGGAAATTGACACTTGAAGTTTTCCGTGACCTTGGTATCGCGATGGGTGTGGCGCTCATAATGATTTATTTTGTGCTTGTGGCGCGTTTTCGTTCGCTTGTTGTGCCGGCGATTATTATGGGCACAATCCCATTTTCATTTATCGGTGTTTTGCCTGGCTTTGCACTTCTTGGATGGATTAGTGGTGTATACTTTAATGCAACGAGTATGATCGGTGTAATTGCACTTTCCGGTATTGTTGTGAACAATGCGATCATGTTCTTGGAATATCTTACAATTCTTCGTGAGCGTGGTTATAGCATTGAGGAAGCAATTATCAAAACCGGTAAGACACGTTTGTTGCCGATTATGTTGACAACGCTTACAACAATTCTCGGTTCACTAACGATTATTTCTGATCCTGTGTGGGAGGGGCTTGCATGGAGTATTGTGTGGGGACTTTCACTTGCAGCGTTTTTAACACTTGTGATTTTTCCTATTCTTTATTACAAGTTTCAACGTACACAGTGGCGTGCAGATGCAACACAATAGACGTTAAATTTTTAAGGATAAAATCATGAAAAGATTCTATAGGATCGCAATAGATCATTGGTATATTGAGCGAGCAGTATATCTCATTGGTGGATTTTTTGTCGTCGGTACGACTATACTCGGATTATTGGTGCATCCATATTGGCACTATGTGACACTCTTTGTTGGCATGATGTTTGTGAACTTTGCACTGAGTGGTTATTGTCCGCTAGCGCTTATACTTCATGCTATTGGCATGAGAAAGCGTTAGATGAAATATGTATACATCATAAACACCTCGTGTATGATGGTGTTCATGATGTATTTTATTAGAGGTGTATTGCTTATTAACAGCACATTCTTTATTTTGATGCGTTCATATCAATCGTTAGATTGATATTTTTAGTTGAATAATATTTTATGTACACAAAATGATTGACGCACATTGTGACACATGCTAGGTTATAAAAAATATCTTTTGTACACGATGAAAAAATCTCTTAGTATCACCGCGCTCACGCTTACCGTCATCATCGGCAGTGTTGTGTGGTATACGCAGAGCACATCAACAAATTACCAAAACACCGTCATTGCGAGGAGTGAAACGACGAAGCAATCTCCAGATAACAATGACGATGTCATTGCGAGCGCAGCAACGCAACCCCAACAAGAAGCCGCAACACCACAAAATCCCCAAGTAACAGATAAAACTATCCGCTCCAACGCAGACGGTTCCATTGACACCTCAAACTGGCAAAAATACTGCAACCAAGAGTACGGCTTCTGCGTGAAGTATCCGCAGGGGTGGGCGG
>CAZGWO010000049.1:0-4823 GCA_964528835.1 uncultured Pseudobdellovibrionaceae bacterium | reverse complement strand
CCACGATACCCAAAGTCTGCCTTGGTATGATGATCCTTATCACCTCTAAGACGAACTTTGGTGCGATTATCAAGCTTTCCATCCGGATCATACGTTTGGTACAGTGCTGAAATGTCTTCACTCTTTACAACAACACGATACGTTCCGCTACAGAGATCTTTGAACTTATAACGTCCTCTACTGTTTGTCGTATCCTTGAATACCTTATTGCCCTTATAGAGCCACACGCGCACGCCCGGAATACCTTTCTCACCGGCATCTTGCTTACCGTTAGCGTTCTTATCATTCCAGATAGTGTTACCGATAGAACCTTTACAATCCCTATCTTTTTCCTTTGGCTCTGGCTTTGACGGTTGTGGTTCCGGTTTTACCGGTGGCTTTCCTTTTACCTGTACCGTTGAATTATCCGTAGCATCAATTGATGTACCTCCATGCACCGCTTTTGCTTTCACTGTCGCAGTATTGACATATGCAACTTTTGCTTCTGCTTGACATGTGTAAGAAAAACTCTTGCCGGGTAAAAATGTATCCGCTCCATAAAGAGTCTTCGTCTGCGCCGCACTACGTGCACAATTCGGTGCAAGAGCATCACTGACAACAACATCTTTCAAAGCTGCCTTACCAATATTTTTTACCGTGATTTTGAATAACGCCTTCTTTCCTTCTTCAACAACTTGCGTATCATCACCGTTATCATTATCATTCTTATCAATACTGATTGCTGGTGCATTATTTACAGTAACATTTGTATCATCACTATCTGTTACTTTCTGACCACCGATTGTGGACTTTGCTACAACGCTTGCCGTCGTACTATGTGACGTTACCACACCTGTTTCTGTACCTGTATAACTGAAACTCTTGCCCGGTTGCAAAATACCATTCCCACCGATAAGCGCCTTTGTCTGTGCAGCACTACGTGCACAATTTGGTGATTTATTGTCACTGATCACTATGTCTTTAAGCGGTGATACACCATTATTTGTTACCGTGATGGTATACGTTGCCGTACCACCCTCATCAACTTTTTGTGTGTCGTCTTTGTTGTCATTGTCATCCTTATCAATTGTGATTGCCGGCGCATCCTTTACTGTTACGCTCGTACTATCACTGTCTGACACATTAGCTGTGTGATTCACAGGCTTTCCAACAACACTTGCCGTTGATCCATGTGATGTTGTCACATTCGTTTCCGTACACGTATAGGTAAACGACTCGCCGGGATCAAATGTGTTACCGTTATACATACTCTTCGTCTGTGCCGCTGTTCGCGCACAGTTTGGTGAAACAGTATCACTGACAACAACATCTGTAAGTGCAACCTTTCCCGTATTAACAACAGTTACCTTATACACAGCGGCTCCTTTGTATAGCACTTGCTGCGTATCGTCACCATTGTCATTATCATTCTTGTCAATTGTAATTGCCGGTGTTTCCGTTTTGCATTGCGCGCTACAACCATCGTAATTCGTTGTATTGCCATCATCACACTGTTCACCGGTTTCTACAGCGCCGTTACCACACGCTGCAAAGTCACCTTTCTTCTTAAAGAGTGCACAAACCGCATCCACACTATTTGGATTACTATTCTTATATGCGGGATGCTTTAGGATAATACTTTTAATAACATTTGACACGGCTTTATCGGAAGCAACTTTTCCACTCCACTGCGCAGAAACAACGCCATCTTGCAAGTCCTGTGTTGCATTCGTTGATAGCATTGTTGCGCCACTGCCACTCTTTGCAATAATGTAATATTGCTCCATCGGCTGTGACTGTCCCGGACGATCACTATGTCCATCAAATGATGCAAGGTAGACATCGTAAATTCCTTTCGGTACGGTCGCATTCACAGTCTTTTGCGCCTGATCTTTCGATCCATCTGCACGCAATCTCTGACCGAAATTCACCAAAATATCACCGCCACCAGCCGTGAATGGGCAAGATCCGCTCAACATCGTAACCTTTACATTCGCTTGACATGTCGCCGCTGATCCACCATTAGATCCATTACATGTCCACTTCCACTTATTACCGCTCTTACTTACTGATGTTGCTGTTCCGGATGAACATAGATTGGACTGTGGTGCATTGTCGTAACCCTTGCCATTTGCGCTACCACAAGAACCGTTAACACGCTGTGCAATTGGCAAAAGTTGTGCACAAATCGGATTGAGGCTGTTCGGGCTTGACGTATCACGATACGCCGCATGTTGTGCGCGCACAATTGAAGCAGCGCGTGACAGTGTCAAATCATTATTGACAGTTCCCTCCCACATTGCAGTCTTACGATGATCTTGCAGATCTTTTGTCTTACCTGACCGCGCAACAACATCATTACCATTATTGCGGAATTCTACAAAAAACTGTTCTTTCGGTTGTGATTGTTGTTCTCGACCGATTGACGCATCCGATGCTGCGAGCTTCACTTTATAATGACCGGCAGGAATAGAAACGGATCGATCTTGATAGCTGTCAGCCGCTGACAGATGCGATAGTAAACGCTTATCAAAATGTACAACAATTCCAGAAGAATATGGGCACTGTTCCGGCGGTAGCGGTATAGGTGCTGGCGATGGTATTGGGCTTTCCGTCTTAATTGGCAAGAATTGTACACACACCGGCCTGAGACTGTTTGCGCTGGAAGTGTCAATATAAGCAGAATGACGTGCGATGACACTACTTGCATCATGTGACACGTAGAGATCATTATTGACGACACCTGTCCACACAGCTGTTTTTACACGATCTTTCAGATCTTTGGTACTACGAGATTTTGCAATAACAGTGTTATTGCCACTACGCAATTCAACATAGTACTTCTCATTTGGCTGTGGCCTCGTATGATCACGTTGTGCATACGAATCCGATGCGGAAAGAGATACTTTATAGTGTCCCTTTGGCAGATTAATGCTCTTCACATCCCAATGAGCATTAAATGTCGCATTGGAAAATAACGTCTTATCAAAACGAACAATCACGCCACCGGAAAATGGACATGATGTCGACGCTTGCACAGTCTGCAACGGTGCCACTAGCAACAACGCTAGCGCAACAGCAGAGAGACCGAACCGTAACCTCATCATAGTTTTCTACCATTACAAAATTATATCTCATAACATTCACATACAAAGCTATTGTTCGTATGCAAAACGATATGATTTTATTGTAGCATAAAAATACATTTTTGTAACAAGCATGTGCATACATGTTTGCAACAAACAACAATAGCACAACTTTATATTTTTGTAAAGCCACATCACGACGTCACGCTTACATACTATGATCACGTCGAAGACGATGTGCACCAATTGCACGCCGATGTGCTTCTTCACGTAGTGCCTCCAACAATGCTGTATTTTCTATAAGTGCGTGCGGTGGTGCAAAATGTGCTGATGGATATACATCAATTTTTTTACGTGTCGGACCTTTGGCAACAGCAAGTAATGGAATATGTACATCTAATGTACGCCACACATCTTCTGCCATTGCCAAATGCGTAGCACCACCATCCAGTACGATTGCATCTGGTTGCACCCATTCACTGTGTCGCAAACGCCGTATGAGAACTTCACGCATCATCGCCAAATCATTATCTGTCTGTGCGTACTTAATCGTAAATGTTCTATAGTGATCCTTTGCTGGCGCACCATTGTGAAAAACAACCATCGCACCGACCGCACTCGCTCCACTAATATGTGACATGTCATAACATTCAATACGTCCGCGATCACCGCCACCACGCGCACGCGTTACCGTATCAAACAACTGCGTCATCAAAGCAACATCACGAATATGTGTTAGTGCCATAATTTGATCACGTAGTTTTGCAGCGTCTTCAAACTGTTCCGCACGTGCGGATTGCTCCATTTCTCGTCGAAGTGTCGCGAGTAATCGCGTTCGTTTGCCTGTCAACATCATGCGTATCCCTCGCATATTACGCTGGTATGCCACTGGCGTAATCGCACCGTCATACGGCCCGGGACACAATCCAATTTGATATGCCAAACAGCCCTTTTCGCTCTTTTCAGCGCGCGCATGAAATGGGAAGATCTTGCGCAAGATTTTGAGTGCTGTCCGCATCTGTGCTCTTGACGTATATGAGCCAAAACGTGCACCTTTTGCATACACCGCATCCTTGTATTTCACCTTGTCAAAATCTGTCGCGCGCAAAATCACCACACGCGGAAATGTCTCCCGCGTAATCACAAAATATGAAAAACTCTTATCATCTTTCTGTTCAATGTTATATTTCGGTTGATATTTCTTAATAAGATTCGCCTCCAAAATGAGCGCCTCAAGAGCACTCTCCGTTTCCTCCACTTCTACGCACACTGCATCCTCCATTAATCGTCGTATGCGCGCACCACGACTCCTTGCTTCCTGCCCGCTCACATACTGTGCAACACGCGCTCTAAGCGATGTTGCCTTGCCAATATACAGAACCGTCCCTGTGGCATCCCTAAAAAAGTACACGCCCGGTGTACGTGGCAAACCTTTCGCTTGTTGTTTCAGTAACCTTTTCATAAGTGCAAAAATAACACTTCACTGCTCATCCTATCATAGGCATATCACACAAACATACCGATAACCATACATTTTTATCACTACATAAAATCCCTTAACATATCATTATCATGCACAAGATAAAACACTCCACCTCTTTTTCAAAACGTATACACCCACTTTTTATTTACTCTTCATCTTTAGGATTTCTCTTAAGTACTGCGCAGTATGGGACTCCTTGTAATACTTGACAATTTCTTCAGGTGGACCGGACACGACGATGCGCCCGCCACCATCGCCACCCTCCGGTCCGAGGT
>CAZGWO010000048.1:0-4832 GCA_964528835.1 uncultured Pseudobdellovibrionaceae bacterium | reverse complement strand
CGGACATAGAGTATATCGGCGATAGATTCGTGTGTTGCAACAAGAGAGACGTCAAAGTCGCAACCCATAACGCGAGCAGTATAGTTGTATTCGTGGTGTGTGCGCAACAACATTATGTGATATATGTTATTATTATGCTATACAAAGTATAACATTGATTAATGTGGATTATGATACCAACTTTTAAAAAAGATGTGCGAATTGTTGCGATGACGGCATTGGTAGTTGCAGTACCGCTTGGCATGTCGCGCATACTCTACAAAGAATGGTCGGCGGCGCGTCGTGGTGCCGGTATGCTTGTTACTACATCGGCAGATGATACGTTGTGGGATATGCGTCGTGTTGAGAAGGAACATATTATAGCGGATCGTACGCGTAATTTGCGACAGCAATTGAATGCAAAGGCTGATGTCGCCATGCAACTTGCTGCCGATGAGGCGGCGAAACGTGCTGAGGCAGCACGTCAAAAGGCAGTTGCTGATGCAGCGGCGCGTGCTGAAGCAGCACGTATTGCGGCACAACAGGCAGCAACAGCAAAAGCAACAGCAAAAAAGAAGAAAAAGAAAAAGTCACGTGCCAGTTAAGATTTAGGATGATGATGCAATCACTGCTCTCGGTATTGCAGCGGTGATTTTTTGTGCGCAATCATCAGTGTAGGTGATGGTGCGTGGCATTTTCATACGTACACCGCTGCTAATAATGTGTATGGCAGTTGGTCCATCATCACATGTGTGTAGTACATTACGTAGAGAAATAATTGTATCCGGTTTTGTGTCATCAGGTAGTGTGATTGTGATGATTGCCGGTATATCGTTGGGGAGTGATTGTGGATTGCGTTCGTTTGCATAGCGGTCTTGCGTTTTTTTGATGCGAACATGTTCGGCGACAGCGCTATCGGTTAGCGGCATAGCTTCTTCCATGAGCAGTTTGGTCTCGCCATCTTTGGTGGAGATGCGTCCTTTGATGATAAGCGCTGCGCCGTCTTCCCAGAGAGATTTTGTTTCATCATATTTTTTGGGGAAGACGAGTGCTTCTATGGCGCCGGTAGTATCTTCCAGTGTAGCAAAGAGCATTTGTTGTCCTTTTTTTGTGATAATTTTTTGTTGTGCGATAATAATGCCACCGACTGTGATAGTTTTTTCATTATCGTCTTGTGTGATTGTGTTGATAGGCTGTGCAATGTGATTGATATATGTTTCAAATGCACGTGCCGGATGATCTGTTACATAGAGTCCGAGGAGTTCTTTTTCCCAATCAAGTTCGGTACGTTTGTCAGGCGCATCCACTGGCTGGAGTGTAATTTTTGCATCACCAAAGAGACTTTCACCAAAGAGAGAACTTTGTGCGGATGCTTGAGAGCGTGTAACTTCCTTGGCAAAGGAAAGGATATGCTCCATATTGCCGAGAATTGTTGCGCGATCAGCAAAAGCATCGAACGCACCAACCTTGGCAAGAGATTCTAAGGATTTCTTATTGAGCGTTTTACCGGCGAGACGAGTAATGAAATCGGTGAGATCCTTGTAAGCGCCACGTGCTTTACGTTCGGTTACGATGGCCTGTGCGACATCATGACCAACACCTTTAATGGCATTGAGGCCAAAGCGGATTTTTTCACCACGTGATGGCGCTGTTGCATCATTTCCCGGTACGACGGAAAAATCTTTAAAACTTTCATTGACATCCGGTGGAAGAACAGGAATACCCAACGCTGTGCACTCTTTGACATCAATGGCAATGCGTTCAACATGTGTTTGATCAGAGGTCATCAATGCTGCCATAAATGCTGCCGGGTAGTGAGCTTTAAGATAAGCAGTTTGATAACCAATGAGAGCATAGCAGGCGGCGTGGGAACGATTAAAGCCATAACCGGCAAACGGCTCAATAAAAGTGAAGACCTGTTCGGCAATCTTTTTATCAACACCATTAGCAATGGCGCCGTTGATAAATTTGATTTTCTGCTCTTGAATGAGTTTCATGATTTTCTTTCCCATCGCCTTGCGGAGAATGTCTGCTTCGCCGAGCGTGAAGCCGGCGAGATCTTGGGCGATACGCATGACTTGTTCTTGGTAGATGGCGACGCCGTATGTGTCGGCGAGAATTGGTTCCAGGGCAGGGTGCAGGTAGGTGATGTCTTTGGTGCCGTGTTTACCGGCAATGAAATCCGGAATCCACTCCATCGGTCCCGGGCGGTAGAGGGCAACCATTGCGATAATGTCTTCCAGTTCAGTTGGTTTGAGCTTTTTGAGGTAGCGTTTCATACCATTGGACTCAAACTGAAAAACGCCGGTGGTTTGTCCTTTTTGAAAGAGTGTGTAAGTTGCAGCGTCGTCTAGCGCAATATGTTCAATGTTAATTTTGGTACCACCACGTACTTTCTGGACAATATCAATAGTATTCTCAATAATCGTAAGGTTTTTGAGTCCGAGAAAATCCATCTTGAGGAGGCCGATTTTTTCTACGCTGGAGAATTTTGTACTGGAGGCATATTGCGTTACCAATGCCTCATCATCACCGGCAACGCGCTGTATTGGCGTATAGTATGATACAGGCTTTTTGGTAATTACAACACCGCAGGCGTGCACGGAAGTATGACGAGCGATGCCTTCTAATCGTTTGGCGCTATCAATGAGTTTGCGCGCTTCAGGATCTTTATAAGCTTCTATGAAATCCGGCGATTCTTTCAGTGCACCATCAATGGAGGTGAATAGTGGAATCATTTTAGAGAGACGGTCGCAGTAACTGTATGGGTAATTAAGTGCGCGTCCAGCATCGCGAATAGCAGCGCGTGCCGCCATTGTTCCAAAGGTGATGATCTGCGCCACATGGTCGTGACCGTATTTCTCGCGTACGTAGTGTAGCACTTCATCGCGACGCGTGTCGGCAAAGTCCATGTCTACGTCCGGCATAGAGATACGTTCCGGATTGAGGAAACGCTCAAAGAGAAGTTTATACTTAATTGGATCAATATTGGTAATACCGGTAAGATATGCAACGATGGAACCGGCGGCACTCCCGCGTCCTGGCCCGACAACGATGCCTTGATTGCGTGCCCAATTGACGAAATCTTGGACAATAAGAAAGTACGATGCATAGCCGGTCTTTTCAATAATGGTAAGTTCGTAATCCATGCGTTCACGATGGGCAGGTGTGATTTCATCAGCGCGGTAGCGTTGCGCCATTGCCATTTCACACTGTGCGCGTAGAGTTTGTTGCGCAGTTTTGCCTGGTTGCAGTTCATAGTGTGGAAGTTGAATCTCGCCGAGTGTCATTTCAAATTTTACGCGTTTGGCAATGTGGACGGTATTTTCCAGTGCTTCCGGTATATCAGCAAATGCCTTGTACATGACTTCTGTCGAGCGAAAGGAGAGGTCAAAGTCAATAAGACTTGGACGGTCAGTATCTTCAACCTTACGGTTTGTTGCAATGCAAGTTGCAATATCTTGGACATCAGCGTCGTCAGGGTGAAGGTAGTAGATACTGGATGTTGCGACGAGCGGAATACCGGTTTCTGTGGCAATGCGCTTACAGCCATCATTGGCGATACGTTGGCGATCAGTATCGTGATTTTGAAGTTCCAAATAGAAATTTTCTGTGCCAAAAATATCACGATAGCGCAGTGCCGTTGCCTTTGCACCGTCGTAATCACGGTCAATGAGGCGTTCGGCGATTTCACCATCAAGCCAGCCGGAAAGTGCAATAAGTCCATCTGCGTAACGTGCGAGAAGCTCTTCATCTACGCGCGCTTCGTGGTGAAAACCATTAAGATGGGCTTCTGTAATAATTTTGAGAAGGTTGTGATAGCCGGTGGTGTTGGTGACGAGAAGAATGAGACTTGTGTTTTTGCGTGCACTCGGTGTATTGGAGTGGTCATGCATATTTGCGGTAACACGCACCTCGCAACCGATAATGGGTGTAATGCCGGCATCTTTGGCGGCAACGAAAAATTCAACCGCACCATAAACGTTGGAAAGGTCGGTAAGTGCCAGTGCCGGCATACCGGCATCTTTAGCGGCATTGACGAGGTCTTTGATGTGCGCAAGTCCGTTTAGGAGTGAGTAGTGAGAGCGCACGTGAAGGTGAACGAAAGACATGAGTAATTCTGTAGATCTGATTGGTAACGTTTTATTTAGTATAGCATGGGTATGGTGATACATTGTGCATAATTTTTTATGTATTATGCACAAATTTCTCTGTGCGTAAGAGTTATCCGTACAGTTTGTTAACATTGGTGTTCACTCTAGAGAGAAAGTGTGCTAGTGTCAAAGTATGATACTGCCGACATGGACAATAGAACAAAAGTGCATTGTAGATAATTATAGTGCGGTTATCGGTGTAGATGAAGTTGGGCGCGGACCGTTGGTTGGACCGGTTGTGGCAGCTGCTGCCGTTGTACGTGACGCAACACTTTACAGTATGTCAGTAGAGGATCTTTATGCACACGATGATCGTTGGCGTCTTGTGCGCGATAGTAAGAGTCTATCGATAAAACAGCGTACTATAGCACGGGATTTTGTGGAAGAACAGTTTATAACAGCTATCGGACTCTGTGATCATGTGACGATTGATCGGATAAATATTTTAGAAGCAAGTTTCTTGGCAATGAAGAAGGCGATACAGATTCTTCAAAAACAAATTCCGTCGGAACAGTTTATTGCACTGATCGATGGCGATAAGGTTATGCCGTCATATTCCGGTGTACAACGTGCTGTACCACAGGGCGATCAAAATGTTATGAGTATTGCTGCAGCATCTATCATTGCGAAGGTGACACGTGATGCGATGATGGTTGCGTTGCATCAGCAGTACCCACAGTATGGTTTTGACAAGCATAA
>CAZGWO010000047.1:0-4959 GCA_964528835.1 uncultured Pseudobdellovibrionaceae bacterium | reverse complement strand
CAACACGCTTAAAGATGCGTATATATGCATCTCTTGCACGTGCGTAGAATGCATCATGCTCCTCTTTAGTGCAACTAAATGAGTACAGGTCTTTCATGATAAACTCCCGTGCACGCATAATCCCGCTCTTAGCACGCGTTTCGTTACGAAATTTCGTTTGAAATTGATACGCACTGAATGGTAAGTCACGATAAGATGATACAAAAGATTGCATCATTGCGGTAATCACCTCTTCGTGTGTAAACCCCAATCCCACATCCGTACCATTTTTGAGTGCCGTTTTGAACCACACATCCACTGCATCGTCACGCCAACGACCTGTCCGCTCCCACAACTCTTTGCGCTGCAGTGCCGTCAAAAAAAGCTCTTGTGCGCCAAGTTCATTCATTTCCTCACGAATAATTGCCATAATATTCTGCATCACGCGCCAACCAAGTGGCAAAAATGCATATACGCCGGCCATTTCCTTGTGTACAAAACCGGCACGAATGAGAAGTTGCGCATTCCTACTCACTTCATCTGTCGGCACGCATTTCTGTGTTTTTGTAAAAAGATGTGATTGTTGCATATATACTTCTCTGATACTAACACTGCTACATTTCTTGTTCAGTATACCATACGGTGAATTTTAATTTTTATATTACCACAATATCACTTCGCTATTAATTAAATAGTATCTATCAATTACCCATACCAAAAATAGCAATTATTAATCCTATCGTTGCAGTTATCATCGTAAAAATCCACGCACGCATCACAATTTTCGGCTCTGACCAACCCAATGCCTCAAAATGGTGATGAATTGGCGCTGCCCGAAAAACTTTGCGCCCCAAAAAACGCTTACTCAAAAGTTGAATAACAACGCTACTAGACTCTATTACATAGAGAAATACGATAATAAAGAGTGTTAATACGCTATTAGTTAACATTGCCACCGTTGCAAGTGTCAATCCCAAAGACATCGCACCAGTATCTCCCATAAAAAAACGTGCAGGATAGATATTGAACCACAGAAAAGCCGTCAGTGCACCGGAAAGCGCCACACAGAACGCTGCAAGATCCACTTTATTTTGCGCAAACGCAATCATCGCAAATGCACCGAATGCAATGACAAGTATGCCAGCATTAAGTCCATCTAAGCCATCAGTTTCATTAGAAGAAATAGCACCAAACAATAGCACAAAAATAAACAGTGGAATATACCACCATCCAATCATGAAGTCACCAATACCCGGAATATGTAACACATCCCACCCCAATTTAACATAGAACCACCATGCACCGATACATGCAAAAACAACCAGCCACCAAAAACGCATTACAAAACGAATGCCGCCACCCTTATTTGCGCCCCATCCACGTATACTGGCAATATCATCCGATAACCCCAAAACACCACCGGCAATAAGAGCAAAAAGTGGTAGATAAACTTGCTTACGTGAAAAAAAATCTAGTCGTGCAATAAAATCTATATTAACCAATTGCGCAATCAATGGAAAGAGATAATGTGATGCGAGTACAAAAATACCGACCGTTACCCATACAATCACACCACCCATCGTCGGTGTACCATTCTTATGTGCATGCGCAGTGTTAATATATTGCAATCTACTGCCATCTACAGCCCGCTTCTTAATTTTAATGCCAATACGATATTTATAGAGAAAATGCGTCCATAACGGTGTAAAAGTAAATGCTGCTACAAAAGCGATAACGCCTGTTGCCATAACTTTAATAACATTGAACATTTCCGGCACAGTTTGAATTTGAGCAAATTCCATAGTATATTCCTAGGCTAATTACCATATATATCGTTCCCATGTCCACTCAATCAACGCCTTCATATCCTGCCAACGATTGGGGTCATCGAGAAGCACACCAACAATTTTTACATCCGGCATAGTTGGATTCTGCACAACGGCAAGAAGTGACTTACCGGCACGTGGTGTAAAGCCTGTTTTTGCGCCGAGAATGCCATCAATATCATTCGTCTGTGCAAAGTGATTTGTCGCTTCCAAATGATGCGACACCGCCCCATCAACCGATGTAATTGTCCTCGCTTTCGTATTAAGCTGATCCCAGATGAAGCCATCATGTACGGCAAGCGCGGCAATGCGACCGATATCAGCAGCGCTTGAATAACATTCTTCCCCATCTTTTTCAAGACCATTCGGCGAACAAAAGTGAGAATCATGCAATCCCAGCGCCTGTGCACGCGCATTCATCAAAGCAACAAAAGCACTTTCTGATCCGGCAATATAGTGCGCAAGAACAACCGCCGCGTCATTTGCACTCGCAACAAGCATTGCCGTCAAAAGATCACGCACTCTCACTACCTCTCCAACATGCAAACGTTGTCCATCACATATTGTAGAACTTTTACATCCCACACGTGAACCAATGACGCCACGGATTTCTTCACCGACCGTAACGGGCGCATCCATTGCGACGCCGGATGTACGCACAATATACGCTGTATAAAGCTTTGTCAATGATGCGATTGCACGTCGTTGGTGAGCATTTTTATCATAAAGCAATGTACCGGATCGCACATCAATAACCGCGACAGCATGAGCATCTTTGATACGAAATCGCAGCATATGCTCTTCTTTGCGCTGTGGTAATAACGGTGTCTCTGGTGCACGCAAAGGAAATGCCGTAGCGGTAAACGGCGTAACTATGCGTGCTTGTGGAAAATGTCGTTCCGTCGCAACACCAAGAACAGCACCATTCACATCACCGCCGGCCATAAACGCTATACCTCCCATCGCATGAACAGCAAGTATAATGCTATGAAGAATTGTTATAAAAATCCCCATCATAAATTATTGTATACCTTTCACTTGGTCAATCTTTGGATGTGTTGCAAGTGTTGCAAAATCGGGCAATTCCCGCACACTACGCAAACCAAGATGCGCAAGAAAATCATGTGTAACACGATAGCGATAAACGCGCGCATCATCCGGATCAGCTATGCGTTCAATCAATCCGCGCACCAAGAGATTGCGCAATGAAAACGCGCAATTTACACCACGAATTGCATCAATCTCCATACGAGAAACGGGACTGCGATATGCCACAATTGTAAGCACCTCTAATGCAGCCCTGGAAAGATCTTCATCAAGACGATCAGAAAGTGTACTTTTAACAATTTCTTGCACTTGTGGCGCCGTCATCATCTGCACCGTATCATCTTTCTCCATAATGACTAAACCACGTGCTTCCTTATCCGCACGTTGTGCATAAGCAACAAGTACCGTATCGAGACGCGACATGGTAATGCCACAGGCTTTTGCAAGACGCTTCTTCTTTATGGGATCACCAACCGTAAAAAGCACCGCTTCCACCGCCGCCATGTGTACATATAACTCTCGCGTATCTTTTTGGTCATGTTTCTTTATCATAATTCTATTCTAGCACGCTTTATTATGATCTGATACCGCTACCGGCAACACCGTCATGTCGGCACCGTTGGTCTCTTGTTGCACAATAATTGCATTTTGCTTTACCAGTTCCAAAAGTGCCAAAAATGACACGACAATATCAGAGCGATCCTTCGCTGTTTTTACAAATTCAGAAAATGCCACTGTTCCCCGTTCTTCCAATGTACGTGCAAGCATCATAATACGTTCCTCAATAGCAACAACATCTCGCATCTGCTTCTGATCCAACTGTGCGATTGATGGAATATCCGCCAAAACCGCACGGAAAATTTCTGCACAGTCACCTGCTGTCAATGCCGGTGGCATAAAAACAATCTGACGCTTACGTGGTGGCAACGTACGTACAAAACTTCGCCGGCCCTTCACCCAAAGTCGTTCAATGTGCGATGTAGCATCGGCAAACTTTTTATACTCTTCCAATTGCTGCGTCAAATCACCCTCATCATCAGTATCCTCTTTCTCCAGAACAAGGAATGGTAACAAGGCTTTTGATTTCATGAGAATTAGTCGTGCTGCTAATGTAAGAAAACCAGCTAGGTTCTCCAACGTAATATCATCACGATGATTACGTACATACGCTAAATACTGCTCTGTCACTTCTGCCAGCGCCACCTCTGTAATACCAAATTTTTTCTCTTCAATCAGTGATAGTAAGACCTCTAGTGGTCCTTCAAATTTTTGTGTGTGAAATTGTATCATTGCAATGTCTTTTCTACAGGTGTATCATGCATTGTCCATGCGATGCCAATGCCGAATACAAGGACAACGATGCTAACGATAAATGGCGCAGTTATACTTTCGCCACGTAACGCAAAAATAATGAATAGTACGACTGTTGTTCCGATATATGCTACACTACTTGCTGTGCGAAACAAGTCAATCAAACCAACGTCTTCTCCATCAACGTGTTTATAAAAGAAAACCTCTGCCATACTTTCCACAAGTGCCGCGCCGATACGACTGACAAACAGAACAACTGTCCATGCAACAATATGTGTCAATGGCGCAAAAAGCATAACGCAAAGACTTCCAATCATTAGAACAATGCCCAGTAACATCATTTCACGCTCACCAAAACGCGTATCAGCAAGAATGCCGGCAGGATATTCTATAAAAACAAATGGCAGAAGCATAATCGTAAAAGCAATGCCGATCTCTGATGCGCTATACCCCGCATTAAGGAGATAGACCGGCATATAAATCACCATAATGACATAAAATACCCACAGCACCAGTGCTAAGAGATATGCATGGCGAAACCATCGTTGTTGCCATGCGCGTTGCAACAAATACCAGATGCCGTCACGCGTAATGTGGTGAAGATGACGTACAGTGCGAGAAATCACCATCACCAATAGTGCGATACAAATGTAAATAACAAGAAGTCCGACAAAAATTCCACGAATGCCATAATGGTCCAGTGTATAGCCGGCAATAAATGGCCCAACAACAAAACCAAGGTTCCATACTGCTAACAATGCACCATGCATATGTCCATCACTGCCATTGTTTGAGT
>CAZGWO010000046.1:0-5019 GCA_964528835.1 uncultured Pseudobdellovibrionaceae bacterium | reverse complement strand
AGAAGAGCGTCTCTTGCGGGCAATTTTTCGTGAAAAAGCGCGTGATGTGAAAGATTCGTCACTCTATTTGCCACATGGTGAACATGGAAAGGTTGTTGATATTAAAATCTTTTCACGTGAACAAGGTGATCGTTTACCAACCGGTGTTGTGCAACAAATTCAGATTTCTATTGCACAGTTACGCAAAATTTCCGTTGGTGACAAGCTTGCCGGTCGCCATGGTAACAAGGGTGTGATCTCGCGTATTGCACCACGTGAGGATATGCCACACTTGCCGGATGGGACGCCGGTGGATATGATTTTGAATCCACTGGGTGTTGCCAGTCGTATGAATATTGGACAGATTTTAGAGACACATATTGGTTGGGCTGCACGTGAATTGGGCTATACTGTTGCAGCACCACCATTGGATGGTATTAGTGAAACAGATATCCGCAATGAGTTGAAGACGGCAGGATTGCCGGAAACGGGGAAGATTCACTTGATAGATGGACGTACCGGTGAGCGTTATGACAATCCGTCGACAGTTGGTGTGATGTATGTAATGAAGCTCAATCACCTCGTTGATGATAAGTTGCATATGCGTTCCATTGGTCCATACTCACTGATTACACAACAGCCACTCGGCGGTAAAGCACAACATGGTGGACAGCGTTTTGGTGAGATGGAAGTATGGGCATTGGAAGGTTACGGTGCCGCGCATACATTGCAGGAGATTATCACAATTAAATCAGATGATGTCGTCGGTCGTTCTCGTGCGTACGAGTCCATCATTAAAGGGGAACCAATCCGCAGTCCGAACTTGCCGGCATCATTTCATGTTTTGGTGAGCGAACTTAAGGGATTGTGCCTTGATGTTGAGCTTACGCAAAACAGTACACCCGTTGTAACTGTGCGTAGTGCAGAAGATCTGGAAAATGAAGATGCGGACGTACAGAATCAGTCGTAATTCACCCTTAGAAAACTACCAAACATATGGAAAATAATCTTAAAGTCAGTGATTTCGACAGCGTACGGTTACGCCTTGCATCACCGGAAGATATCCTTAGCTGGTCTAGCGGAGAAGTTACGAAGCCGGAAACAATCAATTACCGTACACAGCGTTATGAGATGGATGGACTCTTTTGTGAAAAGATCTTTGGTCCATCAAAGGATTGGGAGTGTTACTGTGGCAAGTACAAGCGCATTCGTTACAAAGGTATTGTTTGTGATAAATGTGGTGTGGAGGTGACGAAAAGTGCAATTCGTCGTGAGCGTATGGGGCATATTGCGTTAGCAACACCAGTGAGTCACATTTGGTTTCTACGTAATGTGCCGAGTAAGATTGGACTTGCGTTGGATGTTCCACTTGGCGAAGTTGAGCGTGTTATTTATTTCTCGGCATACATTGTAACGGATGTTGATGAAGATGCACGCAAGCGAACGATGAAGCAACTTGCTAGCGAGTATAAGACGAAGCGTAAAGAATTAGAGGATCAGAATGCGCCACAAAAGGCGATTGCAGAATTAGAGGAATCTTTTGCAGAAGCGAAAGAGAGTCTTAAGGGGTTGCGTAAGTTTATGACGCTCTCTGAAGTAAAATATTTTGGTCTATCACAACAGTTTGCACAAGTTTTTACGGCGGGAATTGGCGCAGAAGTTATTCGTGATCTTTTGGCAACATTGGACATTGATGCAGAGATTAAGCATTTGCAAGACATTCTTGATGGTACAAAAAAAGGAGCAGGCGATCGCAAGAAGATGCTTAAGCGCTTGAAATTTTTACAGGGTACGGTAAAGGCGGGTGTGCGTCTAGAGTGGATGCTTCCGACAGTGATTCCGGTTATTCCACCAGATTTGCGCCCGATGGTGGCGCTGGATGGTGGACGTTTTGCAACGTCAGACCTCAATGATCTCTATCGGCGCATTATTAATCGCAATAATCGCTTGAAGAAGTTGCAGGGACTTGGTGCACCAGAGGTGATCACGCGTAATGAAAAGCGCATGATGCAGGAAGCGGTGGATGCGCTCTTTGACAACTCTGCGCGACGGGGACAGGCATCTGTTGCGGCAAGTACGGGGCAGCGACGCGCACTGCGCTCTCTCGCAGACTCTCTCAAAGGTAAACAGGGACGTTTCCGTCAGAACCTGCTTGGAAAGCGCGTTGATTACTCCGGGCGTAGCGTGATTGTTGTTGGGCCGAATTTGCAGTTACATCAGGTTGGTATCCCGAAGAAGATGGGACTGGAGCTCTTTAAGCCGTTTATTATTAATAAGCTGATTACGCGCGAGTTGGCACATAATGTACGTACGGCCGGGCGCATGGTTGATAACGAATTAGAAGAGGCATACGCTATTCTTGAGGAGATTATCGCTGATCACTACGTGTTGCTCAACCGTGCACCAACTCTGCACCGTCTTTCCATTCAGGCATTTCAGCCGGTATTGATTGAGGGCAAAGCGATTCGTCTCCATCCGATGGTGTGCGCGGCGTTTAATGCAGACTTTGATGGTGACCAGATGGCGGTGCATGTTCCGCTGACAGACCAAGCACGGTGGGAGAGCGCGAACTTGATGCTCTCACGCAAGAACTTGCTGAAACCGGCAAGTGGTGAGCCAATCATTTCACCATCGTTGGACATGGTGCTCGGTATGTATTATTTGACGCACATCAAAGACGGCATGAAGGGTGAGGGACGTATGTTTGCTGATATGGAGGAAGCACTCTTTGCGTACAATGATGGTCAGATTGACGTCAATGCCAGGATCAAGTTGCTTTGGGATGGTTCCATTATAGAGACATCTGCCGGACGTGTGATGATGAATGATATTTTGCCGGAGGCGATGCGCTTTGTGAATAAAGAAATGACAAAAAAGGAATTGCGTGAGTTGGTGGCAACATGTCTTGCTGACCTTGGACCGGAGACGACAGCAGATTTCGTTGATCGTATTAAGAATCTTGGTTTTGCCGGTGTGTCAAAATCCGGTATTAGTTGGGGTATGACTGATTTGCATGTGCCGGAGAAGAAAGAAATAATCCTTAAGACATCAGAGGAAGAAGTTAATGATATTACGCAGCAATATACGATGGGTCTTTTGACAGATACTGAGCGTAAGAATCGTTCTATTGAGGTATGGAATAAAGCGAAAAATGCCATTACGGAAGTGGTACGTGAGTCTATTGACAAAGAGGGTCCGGTCTATGCGATGGTGTATTCTAAAGCGCGTGGTAGTGAATCCGTGGTTGTACAGATGATGGGTATGAAGGGTTTGATGGCTGGTGCAACCGGTGAGACAATAGAGTTGCCGGTGCGCAGTTCGTACAAGGAGGGTCTTAATGTGTTGGAATACTTTATTTCTACGCATGGTGCGCGTAAGGGTATGGCGGATACGGCGTTGCGTACGGCAACTGCTGGGTACCTCACGCGTCGTCTTGTAGATGTGTCACAGGATGTGATTGTGCGCGAAGAGAAATGTACATCAACAGACTATGCCGTTGTGTACCGCAGTGATGCTGAGAGCGTCGGGCAAACACTAGCTGATCATATCACTGGTCGTACGTTGGCGGAGACAGTGAAGGATAAAGATGGCACAGTAGTGTGTCGCAAAGACACACTCATGACTGACGCACATGCAGCAGCAATCGATGCGACCGGTGTTAATGAAGTCAAGATTTA
Source organism: uncultured Pseudobdellovibrionaceae bacterium (assembly GCA_964528835.1). Taxonomy (GTDB): domain Bacteria; phylum Patescibacteriota; class Minisyncoccia; order Moranbacterales; genus JALVQA01. The sequence goes on along the minus strand of CAZGWO010000046.1, from coordinate 1,363 downwards.
TTCTATTGTTACGTGTAAGACACGTCGTGGTGTTTGTCAGCGTTGCTACGGCCTTGATCTTGGACGTAATATCCCTGTGCAACTTGGATCAACGGTTGGTATTGTAGCGGCGCAGGCGATTGGTGAGCCGGGAACGCAATTGACGATGCGGACTTTCCACATCGGTGGCGTCGCCGGAACAGACATTACGCAAGGTTTGCCACGTGTGGAGGAAATTTTTGAAGCACGTCCGCCAAAAGGTGAGTCCGTGATCTGTGAGAGTGACGGTAAAGTTATTGACATCACGTCAACGGAGGGCGCGAAGACTACGGCGATTATTATTGAGAGTGGCGACGCAAAGAAGTCTGTCAAGACGTATAATGTGCCGGCAAACAGTACCATTCGCGTTGCGAAGGGTGATCTCGTGCCAAAGGGCGCGCAGCTCAACGATGGACACATTGACCTCAAGAAGCTCTATGCAACGCTGGGACAAGAAGCGCTACACCGCTACATCGTGCGTGAGATTCAGGACGTGTACGCATCACAGGGTGAGATGATCAGTGACAAGCACATTGAAGTGATCGTCAAGCAGATGCTCTCACGTATGACGATCATTGAGCCGGGCGATACGCCACTCCTGCCGGGCGATATCGTGGAGCGCGATGAGTTCTTGGATGCCAACGAGGAAGTTGCGCGCACCGGCGGTCAGCAGGCAACCGGCGAGCCGATGATCCTCGGTATTACAAAGGTGTCGCTCACGACGGAGTCATTCCTCTCAGCAGCGTCTTTCCAGGAGACGGCACGCGTACTGATCAATGCTGCCGTAACCGGCAAACAAGATAAGTTGCAAGGCCTCAAGGAGAACGTCATTATCGGACGTCTCATTCCGGCCGGTACGGGCTTCCGCGACAATGGTGCTGTCAGCCCAATTCCGGAGCCGGCACCAAAACCGGACAGTGTGCTGGAAGATAACGCACCGGAAGAAGACGTGGACCACGCGTAGAGATTATTAGAACATATCGTTGCATAAAACCACCTTACTAGAATAAGGTGGTTTTTGTTAGATGACGTATTTTTTGGATTTTTATTGTTGATTGCACCTGCCAGATGCCTATAGTACATTGAAGGCAATGATTTCATAAAAAAACAATTTCTATGCCACTACAGATCTTACAAACCATATCTCACCGCATACTTGTGGCCGGTATCATTGTTATTAGCAGTGCATTCTTTCTAGCACAACCTGTTTTTGCGGCTTCCCAGTTGGCCTTCCCCGGAGCCGAGGGGTTCGGCGCCCAAGCGGTTGGGGGACGCGGTGGACGGGTGATTGAAGTCACCAACCTCAACGACAGCGGACCGGGAAGTCTGCGGGCGGCGGTGGAAG
>CAZGWO010000045.1:0-5064 GCA_964528835.1 uncultured Pseudobdellovibrionaceae bacterium | reverse complement strand
GGTAAGGGATGGTTATGGAAACCACTGTTGCGGACAATTATGCAGAGCCCTTATCGAAAGCGGATTGTTTGCACGGGAGCGGTATCATTTGGAGATTTGCGTATACTTTATCATGATGCGCATGTCTTTGCTTTTCCGTCGCTGTACGAAGGCTTTGGTATTCCATTATTGGAAGCGTTTGCTGCAGGTGTACCTGTTGTAAGCGCGTATAACTCCAGCTTGGTGGAAGTTGCCAATGGCGATGTTGTTGATGGCGGTAGCGCATTGCTGTGTCGCGATGTACGGGATGTTAATGCTTTGGCGATGTGCTTAAAAGATGTGCTGTATAACACGGCATTACGTGAAAAACTCATTGCGCGTGGTCATCGGCGCACGCGTGATTTTTCGTGGAATCGCTGCGCACGAGAGACGTTGCAAGTGCTACGAGGAGCATAATAATGAGAAGTTGTTCCCAGAGCCTAAAGGAGCGTAAGGTCAGTAAGATACATAGTAGTCCAATGGTACCAATTGCGATGAATATGAACGAATTTGTATTGTTGTGTACAGAGACGGTACGTTCGGTGTTGTTTTGTGTTATAGCAATGATAAGAAGGAGAATTGCAATGATAAAAATAATAGTTGTTGGGGAGATGATGTGTGTCAGAAATCCCGGAAAGATGATGTCTGTGCAAATGAATGCGCCATATGTTATGAGTGCGAGTACGAGTGCATCGTGAGCGAGTTTGTATGTGATTTTTTGAATAGACATAACGGTTATTGATTATAGCGAGCAGAGAGGCGTTGCGCGATAAGCTTGAGTGATGTGATAGCATTAGCACGTGTAAATTGGCGTGCAAGCGTTACATCGATAAGGGCGATGTCTATCGGTGCAACATTGTCAATGGCAATAACGTACTCTGTACCGGGCAATGTAGCACTTTTTGTAAGATCAATAGTGCAGTGTGCAGTGCGCGCACGCCATGGCATTATTGATGGCGTGAGCATGCACGTTGCGACAGTGGTATAGTTAGCGTCATTTATGGTAATGACCGGTTGATTTTGAAAGTGTAGTGTACGTTCCTGTGGCGTAATGCGTTTACGCATATGATTGGTGATGAGGAAGAGGCGATTTGTGTTGTGTATTGTATTGTGTATGCGAAAAATTGTGCCGCGTGGATGAGGGTCTTTAAGTGTAAAGAGGCGACCTTTTTTATATGGTGCAATATATTTCTTGTCAATTTTATGCACATCATCAAAAGACCATCCTTTTGCGAGAAATGTTCGTTCATCGGCAATTGGGCGGATGGTTGTATCGTCAACAACCCAAATACCGTTGCGATGGTAGAAAAGTGTGCCGGATGAAAGGTGTGTATCGATAGGCGTATTTGCTGCTATCGGTGTTTCTTTATAGAATGCGCTGTAGTAACCTTTTTTGAGCATGACTTTGTGCGGTATGCGCGCAGGTGTGTCACTTTTAAATGTAATCGTAATGGTTGCGCGATCAAAGATACCCGGTGTTACTGTTGCAAAAATTGTCCCATTGCGTGTAGTTTCCGGTGGAGCCATAGTGTTGCTGAGCGCATTGGGCTTTGTAGTATCAAAAGTAAAGTATGTTTGTGGGAAGAGAACTTTTGTAATGAGGAAAATAACAAAAAGCATGAACGCCACAAGGAGGATGCCGCGTGCGATATTGTAAATACGCGCATCGCGTGGTGAGAGAAGGATTTGTGGCGTGAGATCAAACATGCGCGTATGTACTTAGTGGGTAACGGTGTAGATGATGTTATTCGTTGTTATCGTACCACGTGTCGGAAAATGCCAGAGGCGCGTGTGTGGTAAGTGTGTGAGACGTGATGTCGTGATGGTGAAAGTCGTCAATGGATGAAGCCTATCACCGAGAATATCAGTGTAGCGTGTCGCGTCAGCGTGCGGTACGATAAGGAAAATTTTTGTAAAATTATTAAAATTAATACGCGTGATATCTTGTGGATTAAAAATGTACGCGGCGTTTTTGTGATGGAGTGTGCGAAATGGTCCGGCGAGCATGGCAAAGCGATTGCCGCTGACACCGGCATCAATGAGAATGAGATCCGTGTCAGTAAATTGTTGAGCCAGTGTTTGCGTTTGTTTGAGAAGATTAGCATTTTCATAGAAGCGAAAGAATGTTAATGTTGCCGGTAGAGCAAGCACGGTAAAAAGTGTAATGAGTGCATAACGCAGATGTTGTTTGATTGTGCTTAGTAAAACTACTGTATAGAGAATTCCAATAGGAAAGAGCGAAAATGTCATGCGACGTAGCATCCACGGTGCATCGGCACTGATGTGTGGACTGATGAGGTAGATTAGTGTTGGTGTAAGGATGAAAAATGGGATAAGTACTTCATAGCGTTTTTTGCGCCAAAGAATGATTGTACCGACCGCGCCTCCGATGAGAAAAGGGAGGATGCCATAGGAAAGGTATTCGGTATAGTGTGTGAGAAACGCACCGATCGTGGTTTTTGTAGCTACGGCAGTATGTGACGATGGCAAAAGTGCTTTAATAATTGTTTTATAAAAGTTTGTCATTTGATCGAATGCTACTGCAAATGCAAAAAGCAATCCAATTGCCGGTGTGAGGAGGTGTGTAACAATGCGCGTACGAAGATATATATATGTGTGCGGGTGAATGAGAAGCGCAAGAAGCGTGAAGGCAAAGATAGCAATTCCTTCGATGCGGGTAAAAGTAAGGATTGTGCCGGTGAGAATTATGCTCCAGTAGTGTAGTGGTGCGAATGTTTTGTCAACAGCGCGTACAAAGAGCATTGTTTGGAGCAAGAGAAAGAAGATAAGGAACTGTGCGAGGTTTTCGCTGAGTGTGTGGCGAAAAAACCACATAAACGGAAAGCTTATCAAGAGAAAAAATATGCCATAATATTGTGCCTGTTGTTGAAGTGTGGTGTTATGTGTTAGACGTGATACAATCTCTTTCAAGAGGAGTAAAAAAGAATATCCGAAAAGGAAAAAGAGAATACCGTTTGCTATTGTGAAACCGGAGAGTCCGAAAACACCGTAAAATAGGGCAAGCCATGCAATATAAGGAACGGGAAATTGTGTTACGAGTGCACCATTGTGGTTATAAAAAAATCCGGGAAAATTAAGCGCTTTACCTTCGCCATAGTAGCGAAAGAATGTATCGGATACTGATGTATGTGTTGCGAGAGAGTGGTCCTGTGCCAGCATGATGGCAGCGTTGGACAAAGAACCTTGATCGCGACCTGTGAAAACTGTTGGCGTACTGAAGAATGACCATAGCGCGATGACAATAATAAATGGTAGCGCCATTGGTAATAGTGGCATAAGCGCTTTACGTAAGGCGTGTGTATGCGTTGAGAAGAATGTGCCAGCGCCAATAATGAGATAGAGAAAAAAGAATGCTGGTAAAAAGATGCCGCTAAGCGCACTAACAAAAGCCAATACACAGAGTATGATCCAGTAGAGTGCGATAGCGGTAAACGCTGTTGTCATAGAAGATGTTTTTGTTGTCATAGAATATTTATATATCTATACATAAAAAATCGATGGGATGTTTCTGTTGTTTCAAGTATAGCGTAGTCTGTGCATGACGAGAAGAGGTGTGTAAAGTAAATATGTTGAAACGTATTGAAGTTACCAAATTAATGGTATAATGGAAAAAGTGCAATTCATTATTTTTTCTTATGCATTTCTTTACGTGGTATTTTGGCGATGGTTTTAAGCGTTTTGTTGCGTACTACAGTATTTGGGTAGCATTTTTTTGGCGATTTTTTAATATTGAACAACATGTGAAGTCACTGGTTGCACCGTGGCACAAAGATGTGCGTTATCGTCAGCATCGCGGGCTACATCCGGTTCTTTTTTTACAACGCATGATAGACAATGTTTTTGCGCGATTTATGGGTTTTATCGTACGATTGGTAACGATTATTGCAGGACTGGGTGTTATCGTGGTTCTTACCATAGCATATGTTGTAGCAATTGTCGTGTGGTATACATTACCGTTCTATATCATTGGCATCATTATTGTGTTTGCGCAAGGAACTGTCATAGCGTTCATAATTGGCACGTTACTTTTAGTAGTGCCGGTACTGCTTTACTATGGCATAGTGCGTGTGTATTTGTATGAGCGAAGTGCGGTTGACTATCGGGCACTTTCAATGCGCGCACTTCATGAGCAACCATGGTTTGAGCGTGTTTACAATCGAATTGGATTAACACGGGCAGATATTGCAGTAACAACGCTAGATGATTTTGAGCAGTTCAAGGCGCTTCTTGCTCAGAATAATGTAACGGTAGCGATGTTCAAAAAGATTCTCGCATGGGAGATCCATGTACAAGAGCAACGTGACGCACGTGTGGCATGGTGGCGTGAGGATCGTTTGCGTCAGATACGTCCAATCGGACGTTTGTGGACGTATGGCTATACGGTCCATCTAGATCGTTACAGTATAGACCTTTCGCAACACGATCCTACAGAATACGCCGATGCAGAGTTTGTTGGACATGAGGAAACAATAAACCTCCTCCTTTTGACATTAGATCGTCCGAGTGATAATAATATTATGCTTATTGGCGATGCCGGCGTTGGCAAGAAGACGATCATTCACCACATTGCACGTATGATCCGATCTGGGCGATTGGATAGTGATCATATATTGCGCGATAAACGTATTCTGTTGTTGGATGTTGCGAGTATACTTGCTGATGCACGAGGTGGTAATGCGAACACTTTTTTGCATCAAATTTTCCATGAAGCGGCATATGCGGGCAATGTCATCATTGTAATTGATCATTTTCATCGTTATGTGCGTAACACTGAAACATCCTATGATATTACACCAATTATTGCGGATTATTTACACTTACCAACGTTTCAGATTATTGCACTCTCATCACGTAAGGCCTATAATCACGGACTCGATCAGCATGATGATATTTTAAAGCACTTTACAAAAATTACTGTAGATGAAATCAGTGAAGATGCAACAATGCGTGTGTTGCTGGGGAAGTTCGCATCAGTGGAGCAAGAGCGAGTATTGTTGACGTATACGGCGTTGCGCACGATTGTAC
>CAZGWO010000044.1:0-5110 GCA_964528835.1 uncultured Pseudobdellovibrionaceae bacterium | reverse complement strand
GGCTCAGCTTTTGCCTTGCCGATCTCTTCCTGAATCGCACCAATGAATGTCGCAATCTCCGCAACAACTTCCTGTCCGGCGGCAAATGCGCGAATCATATCTTCATCAGACACTTCCTGCCCACCGGCCTCAATCATATTAATCATGTCCTTCGTACCGGCAAGTGTAAGGTTCAACGTGCTCTTTTCCAGCTCACTCCGCGTTGGATTGATGACGATCGCACCGTCAATCATTCCAACGCGCACAGCGGCAACCGGACCGCCCCACGGAATATCACTAATAGAAAGCGCTGTTGATGCAGCAATTACCGCCAAAATGTCCGGATCATTTTCACCATCAAATGAATGTGCCGTTACCGTTACCTGCACGTCATTGCGCATGCGTCCATTAAAAAGCGGACGAATCGTGCGATCAACAACGCGCCCCGTTAGCACCGCATCATCACTGGGACGTCCTTCACGTTTAATAAATCGCGAACCCTTGATTTTGCCGGCAGCGTAGTAGCGCTCTTCATAATCCACCATCAGTGGAAAGTATCCGCGCGCAAAGCCCATCCCCTTGCTCATCACCGCGGTACCCAAGACCTGCGTCTCGCCATAGCGCACCGTTACGGCACCGTTTGCCTGCTTTGCCCACCAGCCTGACTCAATGATGAGTTCGCGCCCGGCGATCTCCTTTGACCATGTTTTTTTCATACGTTCTACATTAAAGCACGTTGACGGTGCTTCTCACATACAGCGTGTTATCATATCACACACTCTATGTGCTAACCACCACGCAACGTACGAAATTATATAAATACACAATACGTGTATCATCTACAGTATGGCAAATCTCAACAGCATGGTCAAATAGGTGCCCGTGTCAAAATTGCCACCTACATTTTCGCAAGAACAGCACGCACAACAGCACGATCATCATGTGGCACTTTTTTACCATTGGCAACGCAAATCGCCTGCTCAGATCCCTTGCCGGTAATCAGCACGACATCACCCTTATGCGCCAGAGAAAGCGCCTGCGCAATTGCCGCAGCACGATCGGGAATGATCCAAAAATCCCGGTCTTTTACCTTGCCGGCAGCAGTTACGCCGGTAGCAACGTCCTCCATGATTGCCAGTGGGTCTTCATCATAGGGATCCTCATCCGTAACAATAACAACATCCGCATGCGTACCGGCAATCGTGCCGATTTTCGGACGGCGTGCGCGATCGCGCCCACCGCCGGTGCCGCCAAGTACGTGAATGATCTTACGCGGTTTGAGCGCCGCTACCGTCTCATAGAGACGTGTCATCGCCACCGGCTCAAAAGCATAGTCCACGATCACATTAAAACCAGCCGGTGCAGTAATACGCTCCAAACGCCCGGGAACGGATGGCAACTGCGCAATACTCGCCGCAATTGTCTTCCACGTGATACCGAGCACATGCGCAACGCTTGCTGCCGCTGCAATATTCGTCGCATTAAACGCACCCAACAGCGGCGTCCGGATGCGCGTTTTATTGAGCGTCATCACGATACCTTCCGAACGCGTTGTTTCATAGGTATACGAAATGATATGCACATCATCACCACTGCAGTTGCATCCGTTCTGTGCAAAAGCCACCTTCCGTTGCGCCCATGGTGCCAAGAACTCCTGCGCATGTGCATCATCGCCATTGACAATGATTGTTTTATCTACCGCGATACCCGGTTTTGCGCCACACCGTCGCAGATGCGTAAAGAGGCGCAACTTCGCCGCCTTGTATGGCGCAAAGCCGCCGTGCGACTCAATGTGCTCGGGATAAATGCCGGTAAACAGCACAATATCGTAATTGATAAAGCGATGCCGAAACTGCACAATCCCCTCACTCGTCGTCTCCACAATGGCAATTTCACAGTTATTGTCCCGCATGCGCGCAAGCATTTTCTGCGTAAAAAAGCGCCCCAGCATCGTCATCTTTTGATCATTGAGCCAATCCTCTACACCATCCGACAACAGTGCCGTGGATGTATAACCAACGCGCAATCCGGCACTGCGCAAGAGGTGTGCTAAGAGGAAGACCGTTGTCGTCTTGCCGGTTGTTCCGGTAACGCCAACGACAATCATCCGCCGACTGGGAAACCGATACCACAACGCAGCACAGAAATTCAGCGCAAAGTGATACCACGGCGCAAACAAGTGAAAGAGACGCCGCGGGATTATTCTCTTGATTGCAAACAGTACCGATTCCATGTAGCTATATGTTGTATGACAATTATGACAAAATACGTTTGCGCAGATTCTGTACCACGCTCATTATGCGATACAGCCGATAGCGCCACCACACCAGCGGTACGTCATACGTACCGCTTAAGCACAATGGCACTGCATCCGGCACAAAACCGCGCTTGAAACGACTAATACCAGCCTTGCCGGGATCTGTCGCACCGATGAAGAACCCGCCAAAGTCATACCACCGACACCCGCGTTTGCGCGCATCAATGATCTGTTGCCACTGCAACAGAAACGGCGCCATCAAATTGCGATGTACATCCGCCGTCGCACCGTGCAAGTACGTTGCCGTATCATCATAAATCGTTACAATATTCGCGGCAATAACCTGATTGTCATAGTACGCCGCATAGAGCATAATATCAGCGCCATCATCGTGCTGCAGGCGCGCAAACATCTCTCGATAATACATTTCATCGTGAAAATGCACGCCCTTACGTTGCGCTGTTGCGCGTACCAAATCAATAAATGCCATTAATGCATCATTCGCGCCGGCATCACCGTGGCAATACACGCGCACGATGACACCGCGCTTACGCGCAAGACGAATATTATAGCGCGTTTTACTTTTCATCTGTGCCAGAAGCGTATCGTCATCCTGTGCAAGATCACATTGCAACACACAGCGCGGCTGCATGTCATGTGGTGCCGGCACAGCACCGCGCAACGGTGTCACATACTTTTCCAATGGCTCAATACGCACCCAAGCACACCCGCGACGTTCGGCTACGCGATAAACTGTCGGTAACATCGCAACAATATTTGTTACACCACGTGGAATATAGAGATAGCGCCCTACAAATGGCAACTCATGCACAATGCCGAAAAATGGTTTCTCCGGTGTGGTAATTGCAATTACTTCCCTTCCAGCCACTTCTTGAAAAACAGCCCATGCACGCGACTGAAGTAATCCACCTTCCGGCTTCTGTTGTGATATCATCGTTTCGCTCATTTAATTCTTTTTTCCGGCATAGCGCAATGCTGCACGAATACGATCACTCATCGTCGCATCCGCATCAAGCATCTGCGCTGTCTCCGTCAGTGCGTGACGCGCCTCCGCCACACTATAGCCAAGTCCCACCAATGCGTCAATGGCGTCTTCATCAACGGCAACGTGCGCAATATCCTCCTGTGGCAACGTGGCAATCAATTTCTCCACCTTGTTACGTAGCTCTAAAACAATGCGCTCCGCCGTCTTCTTGCCGATACCGGAGACTTTTGTCAAGAGCGACGCATCACCCTGCGCAATCGCCAAGAGAATCGTACGCACATCGGCAATAGAGAGGATATTCATCGCCGCCTTTGGTCCGACGCCGCTGATGGTTAACAACGCTTCAAATAACTCCTGCTCTTGCATGGAAACAAAGCCATAGAGCGCAATCTCCTGCTCGCGCACATGGGTATAGACAAAGAGCGCCAGCGTCTCAGCGGCAATCGTCTTACCAAAGGTGTACGTACTGACCTGCACACCATAGCCAACACCACCAACATCCATAATAAGCATGTTGCCACGGCGCGCAATCACTTTTCCATTAAGATGTGCAATCATGCTTCTATCATACCACGCAACTCCCACACTGCGCTACCACTTGCCAAAAAGATAAAAAGATGCTAAAAATAAGTGGTACTAGCCATGTTTGTGGTCAATCTCAACCACAATACACATGCTCTCTCATTTATATTTTTATTTTATTTGACACTATGCCTATTAAAGCATCTGCAAAAAAATACATGCGCGTTACTGCGCGCAAGACGGCACGCAATAACATTACCAAAGGTCTCTTTCGTGGCGCTATCAAAAAAACACGTGCAGCAATCGCACAAAAAAACGTAGATGATGCGCAAACATGGATGAAAGCGGCGCAAAAAGCACTAGACAAAGCGGCGCAAAAAGGCGTACTCAAGAAAAACACCGCTGCACGCCTTAAAAGTCGCCTCAACACAGCTGTCAAGACAATTGCAAAATAACACAACTACAAAAACACCCACACGTATGGGTGTTTTATTTTTCTTGTAATTGCTACGTACGTGTAAGTCCTTCGAAATCTTTGGCGATCTTCTTGATACCGGTACCGGCAAAAGCAATCGTGTACATCGCGTCATCCTGTGCCACAATCAGTCCCGTGCCAAACTGTGGGTGCGCTACACTTGTCCCGTCTGCTAATACGCCCTGTGAAGATTCTGTTTTCTTTCGGGAATACTGCATACTATGATGTTCAGCGCCATGTGTTATGACACTCTGCGCGCGATCCATTGTATAGAGCGCATCGGGAATATCTGCCAAAAAACGACTTGGCGCATTGGCCTGCACAGAACCGAACACCATGCGCTGGTGCGCATATGTGATGTAAAGTTCTTCCATGGCACGTGTCATGCCAACGTACATCAAGCGGCGCTCCTCCTCCAATTCCTTACCGGAGAGCTGACTGCGCGCATGTGGCAAAAGCCCTTCCTCCAAGCCAATCATAAAGACCACGGGAAACTCCAGTCCTTTTGCACTATGAAGCGTCATCAGATGCACCGCATCATCATCCTGATCAATTGCATCGGTGTCCGCCGCCAGTGATGACTGCTCCAGGAACGTCGCCAGCGCTGTTAGCGCATCACCGTCGTACTCCTTTGCAATCGTCAGCAACTCGCCGATGTTCTCATGGCGCGACTCGTTCTCCAGCGTATTTTCACCGGCAAGAAGCGCTTTCTTGTATCCGGTCTTTTCGTAGACATCGCCGATGAGTTGCGCCAAGGTCTTCGTCGACGCCGTATCCCGCAGCGCTGCAACGGTCTCACAAAATGTTGTAATTGCGCGGCGACGCGCCGGCGTAATTCCTTCAACCGTCATATCATCATTGGCAAAGCGCA
>CAZGWO010000043.1:2437-5230 GCA_964528835.1 uncultured Pseudobdellovibrionaceae bacterium | reverse complement strand
TCGTGAGATTGTGTCGCATCCGCATCGCACGAATTGTCGCCGCGTCAAAAGCGGCACATTCCAGCACTACGCGCGTCGTATCCGCCGTTACACCACTGTCGGCACCACCCATCACACCGGCAAGCGCCAGCGGCTGCGCAGCATCTGCGATCACCATATCCGCGTCCGACAGCGCAATTTCCGTATCATCCAAAAGCGTCAGCGTCTCATCGGCGCGCGCCTGACGCACAGTGATATGCACCGCCGCATCACCTTTCGCCGTAAGCTGCGCCGCATCAAACGCATGGAGCGGCTGCCCCGTTTCCAGCATCACATAATTGGTAATATCCACGATTGGGTTGATCGGACGCAATCCACACGTTGTCAAACGCGCACGCATCCACGCCGGCGTCGCGACCGTATTGTCCACGCCGTCCACAACCGTCGCCGTATAGCGCGTGCAGTGCGGCGTCGCCACATCTACCGTCACACCATCGCGCGGTGCCGCTTCTATCGCCTGCACCACGTCCTGCGCCACAGCGCGCGGCGCGAACGAGCGCTCCTCTATCGCGCAAATTTCCCGCGCCACACCCTCGTGCGAGAGCGCATCATGCGCGCGGTTTGGCAAAATATCAATCTCCAACATCGTATCCTCGCGCCCGAGAAAATGCGCAAGCGGCACACCTACCAGCGCAGCGGCATCCAACACCATAATGCCTTCGTGATCATCACCCAATCCCAACTCGTCCTCCGCGCAAATCATCCCATCACTCACCACACCGCGGATTTTGCCTTTCCTGATTTTCAAACCCTTGCCGTCCGGCGTCGGCAACACCGCACCGGGCAGTGCCACCGGCACTTTCTGCCCCTGCGCAAGGTTCGGCGCACCGCACACGATCTGCCGCGGCGCATCCTCACCAACATCCACGCGCGCCACACGCAAGCGGTCCGCATCCGGGTGCGCTTCCACCGCCGTGACCGCACCGACAACCACCTGCGCCAAGCCGGCATCCTGCGCAACCACTTCCTCCACCTCAAACGCACGCACGGTCAGCACATCCGCCAACGCTTCCGGCGCCTGCGTCGTCCCACTCAATTCCTTCAACCATTGATAACTATATTTCATAAAATTGTTCTGAGATACTACAACTGGGCGCCGATGCGGGTGTCACCGGAATGGAAGTGGCGAATGTCGTCAATTTTGTACTTCATCATCGCCAAGCGCTCCAAGCCAAAGCCCCACGCGAACCCTTGATAGCGCCCGCGCTCATACCCCGCCGCAGCAAAGACATTCTGGTGCACCATACCGGCGCCACCGACTTCCAGCCAACCGTTGCCCTTGCATGCGCCACAGCTGGCACCGCGCTTTGCGTCACGCCCGCTTCCACCGCATTTGGTGCAACTGATATCAAATTCAAAGCCCGGCTCCACGAACGGGAAGTAGCTCGGGCGCAGCTTCACTTTGATGTCCTTTTTAAAAAATGCGCTGAAAAATGCCTGCGCAATATGCAGAAAGTGCGCCACGCTCACATCGTCACCGACCACCAGCGCTTCAAACTGGTGAAAGGTGTGATCATGCGTAGAGTCCGTCGCCTCCTGCCGAAAGACACGCCCGGGAATCACGATTCGAAACGGCGGCGTGTGCTGCTGCATATAGCGCACCTGCACACTGGTAGTATGCGTGCGCATCACCTGTCGCTCCTGCCCGTCCGGCACAGTGACAAAAAACGTGTCCTGCATATCACGCGCCGGATGGTCCTTAGGCACATTGACCGCGTCAAAGTTATAGAACTCTGTCTCCACTTCCGGCCCATCAGCAATTACAAAACCCATAGAGGTAAAGATCTCTTCAATATCACGTTGCACACGCGTAAGTGGATGCAAGTGTCCACGCTGCACATCCTGCCCCGGCGCTGTCACATCTAACCATTCTTCCTGCGCAATACGCACACCATCAACCTCTTCAATGCGCGCAGTAATTGCATGCATTATATCACTCTTCGCCGCTGTAATAATAGGTCCTGCAGTGCGTTTTTCTTCTACAGTTAACGCCTTAAACACCTTCATTAACTGTGCAAATATACCTTTCTTGCCAAAATACTTTACTCGAATATTTTCCAGTGCTTTCTTATCATCTGCTGTACGAATTGCACAGAACGCTTCTTCTCTGATCTGCGGAAGGCGATCGATCATATCGTCATTAATTTTTTATAAGAGTTTTACCGGCTTGTTGCCATGCGTTAATGCCACCGTCAAGATCTTCAACATGTGCAAACCCTAATTCCTTCATAATTTTCAGTGTTTCTCCGGAACGGTTACCGCTACGACAATAAACCAAATACTTCGCATCACGTGACAGTGACTTAATCTGATCACGGAAATCAGCGTCATAGAAATTAACATTTACAGCATCCTGTGCCAATCGCCCACTTGCATATTCTTCCGGCGTACGCACATCAAGAACAACATAATCTTCCGATGCAATTTTTGTAGCGAACTCCTCTACGGGAATACTCATTATTGCTCCACTACCGGACATATTTTTATTATCCATAGTACCATCGCTTGTCTGTGTTGCACCACCAAATGATGTGCCATCATGATTACCTTGCGTACTTGTCGCACCGCAACCAGACAATATTGCAACGGCAGCAATAGCACCAAGAAAAAATTTTATTGTTGTTTTTTTCATAGTATTGTAAAAAATTAATTATACATAACCAGTATACCACAAAAATATAACATGAAAAACTGTATCTATTTCTTTTTCTTCTGGACACTCTTCATTTTACGCAACGATGCCTCCCACCGTGG
>CAZGWO010000043.1:0-2427 GCA_964528835.1 uncultured Pseudobdellovibrionaceae bacterium | reverse complement strand
TCGGATCGTAGCGATTCGGTCCCGTTGATGTCAACGGGTGATCTTTATCAATATAATAAAGAATACTGTGATAAATAACGCGCACTTCTTCTTTCTTTTTCTTTTTATACTCTTTTCCAACAATACGGTTCTCTCCAACAACATAGCGTTGCTGATAAACACTGCCACCAACCATTGGCACGGATATCTTCATCGGTACATATGAAGGAAATGGCACATCGTTACGATTTTTCAATACCTGACGCATAAAGTCATTCCACATTGGCGCGGCAACATATGCACCGGCAGCACCAGTATGCATTGGGTGATTATCATTATTACCCGCCCATACACTTACAGCGATTTCCGGCGTATACCCAACTGTCCACGCATCACGATAATTTTGCGTCGTTCCGGTCTTAGCAGCAACGGTATGTCCCGGTATAACCAATGGATTATTGCGTCCAAACGCTGGTGTACGCGCAGTATTATCAGAGAGAATGCTATTGATCTTACGCGCAACGTCACGATCAAGTACGCGCTGTTGCTGTAACGTATCACGTGCATCATAGATGATAGCACCATCACTGTTCGTAATCTTTGCAATCGCATGTGCCGGTATACGTACACCGTCATGCGCAAAAACACCGAATGCCGCTGCCATATCCAATGGACGCACTTCCGCACCACCAAGCACAAGTGCAAGCCCGTAACGCGATCGATTTGTTAGTGTTGTAATGCCCATGCGCTGTGCCGTATTAATCGTCGCATCAATACCGGCGAGATAAAGTGCTTTTACCGCAGGCACATTTAATGATTGTGCAAGTGCGTTACGCAACGATACCAAACCATGAAACCGTCCCGTATAATTTTGTGGCATATAACGCTTACCGCTACCATCAGGTCCAAAATCCGTCAGTACATCCCAGACGACTGTCTCCGGCTGGTAGCCTTTCGCAAATGCCGTAGCATAAGCAAATGGTTTAAATGATGAACCCGGTTGACGTAAACGTGTTATAACATTTACCTGTCCATCAATATCTTCGGCATAGTAATCTTTACTACCAACCATAACAAGAATTTCTCCAGTACGCGGATCGACAGCACTCAGCGCCGCATTTTCCGCACCATAACGCACATTACGTGCGACGCCACGCGCAACAACATCCTGTGCAATCCCTTGTAGATTCACATCAATCGCTGCATATACCTTCAAACCACCACGCCGGATAAAATCCCGATCATAACGTTTCTCCAGTTCTTCAATAACGAAAAATACAAAGTGTGGCGCAATAATACTCTGCCGAAACGGACGTACTTTTGCCAATGTATCCACTTCCAATGCGCGATCAATGTTATCATCATCTGCAAAGCCGAGCTCGCGCATACGTTCCAGAATCATCTTCTGACGTGCAATGAGACGATTTGTATGTGAACCATACGGCGAAAATGTTGCCGTTGCCTTTGGTAGCGACGCCAAGAGTGTTGCTTCATCCAACGTTAAATCTTTTGCATGCTTGTTAAAATAGATTTCCGCAGCCGCCTCTACACCATATGCATTGGATCCGTATGGCACAACATTGAGGTATGCATCTAAAATTTCATCCTTTGTATATGCCTGTTCAAGCTTAATCGCCATGACCGCCTCACGTACTTTACGTTGGAGTGTTTTCTTACGCGTGAAAAAGACATTGCGCGCCAACTGTT
Source organism: uncultured Pseudobdellovibrionaceae bacterium (assembly GCA_964528835.1). Lineage (GTDB taxonomy): Bacteria > Patescibacteriota > Minisyncoccia > Moranbacterales > JALVQA01. The sequence continues at coordinate 741 of CAZGWO010000043.1, read as the reverse complement.
GTGTGATCGTAGATCCACCCTGCGCCAACGTCTTACGTAAGAGATTTTCTTTTATTGCACGAGCAATAGAAAAAGGATCTATACCAAAATGACTGTAAAACGCATCATCTTCTGCCGCAATCGTTGCTAATCGCATATAGTCGGGAATTGCATCATGCGCAATTTTTTTGCGATTTTCTTCACCGTGAATCTCATAGAGAACCACTGTGCCGGTACGATCATAAATCTGTGTCGTTTCAGCAATCTTATTTGGTGCAAGCATTGTTGTAGCATCAGGTGTTGTTTGCCAAACATAGATAAAAATAATCATAAGAGCAATAAGGGCAAGAATTGCAACATCAACAAAACCAAGAAAGATGCCTCGCACAAGTGCAATAAAAATTGCAAAAAACTTTCTGGAAGATGGCTGTTTTGTATCACTCTGTATATCAACCTTTCGATATTTTGCGTCCTGTGCCAAATCTGCCGACCTTACAGAATGTCTTTTCTTAAATAGGCCAATTGCAAATTGCCACCATGTATGCATCGCGGCAATACACCTGGCGTATATCCTCTTTGGTGCGTCAATGTACCACAAGAAACACCGTCGCACTGCCGAAAAAAAAGTTGTTAGATATCCAAAAAACGTACCACAAAAGACTCGTATGCACCGCGTCAAGCGCATATACCATGTACGCATAAGCTCAACGGCACGATGCATGCTCTGTGTGACAACACGTCGCACATCTCCGGGTATACCAA
>CAZGWO010000042.1:0-5266 GCA_964528835.1 uncultured Pseudobdellovibrionaceae bacterium | reverse complement strand
GGACAGTAGAGACGTTCCAATCGTGAATAGGGGGGCTTCACGATTGGAACGTCGCTACCATCAAGGATTGCTCACGTCTTTATTATCTTTTTTTCTAATTTTTAATGTGCTTTCCTCAAGTACATTCGTAGTATACCAACCGCACACATATCGGTCAATAGATTTCTATTAAATTAGCTTAACAAAGCGATTTATTTTACATATCGCATCTACCGACACATAAAGCTACCTTTTTAACAAAATATAAAATATCTTTCTTTTTTGCATCAAAGCGTTAAAAAACTGTGGATAACCATTAAGTTATCCACAGTTTTATTGTTTTTACGCATTATTATCCACAACCTACGGCTGTAGCACTATATCACTAGTGTTATTTACCGTGTCTAATTGACCCTGCTCTTCTGCTACCGGCACAATCTGTATGGTCCCATCCTCTTCTTCGCCCTCCGCGCTAGAATTAGACGCCATCTGCTCCTGAGTCATCGCATCATCATGCGCGAATACATGATCCATCATCATATGCATCGTTACGCGACTCGTCCCCAAAAAAACATGATCATAATGAATTGCATAATCCACAGATTGCGTTGCATCCGGCACAAAGTTGTAAAAACGAATCGGCACGCCTTTGTACGCACTATCATCAAAAACTGTCTCATGCACTGACGATGGTGTAAAAAGGAATAACGGTGAAAGCCCCGTAATCAGATGTGTCTCAAAGCTACGTAAATAGTTGCGCACCATATTAGACTGACTTGTGTATGTATGCAAGCCAATGCGCTGCTCACCCGACTGCTTCATTACATAGATTTGCACCGGTTGATCCAATATCGACAAAAGCGCCGGCGGCATATGTGGCAAAAATTGCTTCGCAAATTCCCCTAAAGAAATCGGCGTACCGGTATCACGAACAACATCAAACACAACAACACTAGCACCCTTTTGCATCGCAACAGTTTTAAGTATCTCAACAACATCTGCTATCGCTGCTTGTGAAGATATAGTGATTGTTGCGTCAGCCGGAACAAAGCGCGCATCACGACTATTTACTACTGAAGACTGGTCAACGGTAACATCATTTGAAGGAGTGTTGGCATCATTAGGAGCAGTAGCAACACTATCTGATGGTTCTTCTTGCAAATCAGGTTGTTTAACAATGTGCATTTTTGGCATGGAAAAATCACCAATAATACGATCAAATAATCCTGCACTCCACGCAAACCACCCTACCGCCACAAGTAAGCCCAAGAAAAATAACGATAATACCATTGTAACCACCCCTCCACCATTCCTATTTATAACAGTCTTCTCTATAACCGTATCGGCACCACCGTGTACATCCGCACCTTGTGATGCAACATTTTTCACGGCAACAGGTGTCTTTGCATCCGAAAGATCAGCTTTCTCAGATTGTTGCAAAAAAGGACTTTCTGTCTGTGTTGATTGTGCAACTGACTGATCTTGCGCCGCATTAGTGTACTGTGGTGTTGTTGCGACAACATCAGTATTGCCGGAGAGATCGTCCGCCATTGTATGCACAGATACGCTACGTTGCTTCCCTGCAATACCAATAGCTGATTTATTTTTCTTTTTTCCAAACATACTCTTGATAATCAAGTATTTTTTCCATTATACCACATGTCACGTTTTACACAATTTAGAAGATTGTATTGTCATTAGCGCATTCATATCTTCCGGTAATGGTGCAGAAAAAGCCCACTGCCGCCCATGGTAAGAGAAATGTAATACTGCTGCATGCAATGCCTGTCGTGCAATGCCACTATTTTGCACACCACGGATTTTGTATAATGGATCACCAACAATAGGATAACCAATTGCTTGCATATGCACGCGAATTTGATGCGTACGCCCAGTTGTCGGCATAACCCTAAGTAAGCTCATCGTACCATTGCAATATACAGTACGATATGCTGTATGTGCTGTACGCGCAATACCCTTGTACGGATCGCGTTGCGTCCGCAATGCAATCCATCGATCAGAACGTATACTCCGCGCAATGGGAAAATCAATGACATCTGTTGTATTCTTTGGTATGCCATGAACGATTGCATAGTACGTTTTGTGCATAGCGCGCTCTTTAAATCGCACTTTTAATGTTGCAAACGCCTCTGCCGTACGTGCAATAATCATTACACCAGATGTATCACGGTCAAGACGATGTACAATCCCAGGACGCGTCACGTCATCACCAATACCGACGATTTCCGGATAGTGCGCAATCAGACCATGCACAAGTGTATTACTTTTGTCACCACACTGCGCCGGATGCACCACTAATCCTGCCGGCTTATTTACAATGATAAAGTCTTTATTTTCAAAAAGTGTTTCAAAAGCAATATTGGCGCATGGCGTTAAATTGGTTGTAACTATGCGCACATGTCGCGCAATTGCTATACCGTCACCGTGTCGCACAGCATAGTGTGGCTTTACAACATGATCATTAACACGTACCGCACCGCGCGCAATCGCGCGACTGATCGCATTACGCGAAAGCACATCACCATTATCATCACGAATATCGCGTGTACACAAAAAGCGATCAAGACGCATCCCTTCATCACTCTCACCAACAACAATAATGTCATCTGATACATCTACCATACATCTCTACCATACCATAAGAACCACAGAGATCTCCGTGGTTCTTATGGTACATTTAGCAATCTCTACAATTTTAAAAATCCCAGCTCCCATTCATACTGGACGACTGTGTATAATTGACAACTGTTGTCTCAAAAAAATTGCCCTTATCGCCATTGGTATCTTGCAAACGATCCAAATGCTTGTACGGATTCTCAATTGCATCCATGTATAGTGGCGCGATATTAAGCATCTCCAAACGCTGATTTGCCAACCACTGCGTGTATGCACGTGTTGTCTTACCATTAATGCCAGGAATGCGATCGCCGAGAATATGTGTACTCCACTCAATCTCCTGCTTTACCGCCGTACGCATCATATCGCGAATAACCTTTTGATTGTAAATTTCCGGAAATTCTTTCTCAATTTCTCGAATAATGTTGGCAAAAATTGTTACATGCGTCAACTCATCACGACGAATATACGCAATCATACGTCCCGTTGCCTGCATCTTGCCCTGATCCACTAACGTATCAAAAAAGGCAAAGCCATTGTAAAAGTACAGTGACTCCAGAAGGAAGTTTGCCACAATACCACGGAAGAAATTTGTATCACTCGGCGTATCAATAAAATCCTGATAAATCTGTCCAATATATTTATTTCGCGTCAAAAGAATTTTATCCGTACGCCAGAAATAGTAAATCTCCTCACGTTCCTTAGAATCAACAACTGTCTCGAGAATTGTCGCATAAGATTGTGAGTGAATTGCCTCCTGATATGCCTGAATAGATAGAATAAGATTGACTTCCGGACTGGTAATATAGTCATTGAAATGTGGCAAATTAACCGTTTGAATGGAATCCAAGAACGTTAGAAACGACAAAATGCCCTTATACGCCGTTTGTTCTTCTGCGGAAAGATCTTGCTGAAACATCCGCGCATCATCCTTGAGACCGGAAACTTTCTCCGGTACCCAAAAATTACCAATCATTACTTGATAGAGTGATCTTGCCCACTGGTACTTTACAGCATTAAGATTAAAAAGTCCCGTCGTATCACCCTTAATAATTGTACGTACACCAACGTTGTCATCACCCTTTGGGTTAAAAATCGCATTACGTCGCATTGCATCTACATTTCCTTTCATAGGTTTTTTCTTTTAAGTACTGATTAACCGCTACAACTAACGCAAACATTGCTATCTACCTCACCAGAGAGTGACCGTACATAGTACACTGTCTTGATTCCCTTCTCCCATGAACGCATGTAATAGCCGTAAAGTTGTGCCGGTGACGTCTGCGCAGGATCAATCATCCACTCAAAACTAATTGATTGATCAACCCATTGATAGATTACTGCCATCATATCAATAACATCCTTCATATCCATGGAAATATACTCTTTGTAATACCAGAAGTTCTCCTTATTAAGTTTCGGTGCTACGCGCACTGTTGGTGATGAGAGGTTTGTCTCCATGAAGTACCGCTTGTAGATTGGCAAAAGCGCTGCTGTTGTACCGACAATGCCGGACGTAGATGTATTTGGTGCCGGTGCCGTATGATAACCAAAACGTACGCCATGGCGTTGCATATCCGCAAAAAGCTTTGTCCACCCCTTTGCACGCTTCTCATTTTTACCGATAAACCATGCTTTCTTACGACCAAGGAGAATGCCTTTGCTATACGTGCTACCTGCATAAAGCTCATAAGCACCACGCTCTTTAGCAAGATCAACAGATGCGCGATACGTATGGTACGTATAACGCTCAAAAAGCTTATCCACACGCTCACGTGCTTCCGAACTCTCATAGGCAAGCTTGCGTGTTGCAAGGTATTCCGCCAAGCCGAGGTACCCAAGTCCAACACTCCGGTAACGCATTGCCGTACGCTCCGCTTCCTTAATCGGATAATAATTAAGCGTGATAACATTATCCAAGATACGCATCGCTACGGGGAAAACTCGCTTGATCATTTGCTCTTTGTGCACTTTCGCAACATTAATAGATGCAAGGTTGCACACCACAAGATCTCCCGGTTCATAGCGAATAACGATCATACCATCTTCTATTTGCTCCTCCACATACTTTGTTGGTGATGTATTCTGACAAATCTCCGTACAAAGTTGCGTTGAATAGATGTTGCCGGCATGTTTATTTGGGTTGAGACGATTGACAGTGTCACGGAAAAATACGTATGGCATACCTGTTTCAACTGCCGTTTTCAAGAAATGCTTAAAGAGATCTTTTGCCTTGACGGTACGACGCATAACAAGGCGCTTATCACGTTCCAATTTCTCATAGAATGTCGCAAAATCATCTCCAAAACAATCTTGCAACTTTTTCTTATGGTAAGTCATAATCTCATGCGGATCAAAAAGCGTCCACTCACCATCTTGACGTAAACGCTCCATAAAAAGATCCGGAATAGATACTGCGGGAAAAACATCAAACGCCTTTGCGCGGATATCTCCGGTTTCCGTCTGCAGATCTAGAAAATCATAGATGTCATGGTGCCACATATCCAACGTTACACTAATCGCACCAAGTCGCGCACCAAGCTGATTAACAGCAATTGCCGTATCGTTAATAACCTTGATCCACGGATTAACTCCACCGGAAGCACCCTGCACGCCACGAATCATCGCACCGCGCGCACGAATATTGCCG
>CAZGWO010000041.1:1338-5358 GCA_964528835.1 uncultured Pseudobdellovibrionaceae bacterium | reverse complement strand
ATTGGCACAGATCATGCATTTTTTGGTATCGGACCGGGCAATTTTCAAAATGTCTATCTGAACTACCAGAAGTACTACCCGCCATACCTGGAATGGGCAGTGCCGCAACCACACAACCTCCTCTTCGCTTTCTGGCTTCAAACCGGCATCATCGGACTAAGCGGTCTCGTGCTTCTCTTTGTAGCACTCATTAAATCCGCTACAAAAAATCTGCGCTCAACGTCGCAGAATCCTTATATTAACTACGCCATTATAAGTGCGCTGATTGTCATACTCTTTCACGGACTCATTGACACGACCTACTGGAAAAATGACCTATCTATGATTTTTTGGCTTCTGGTCATTATTACAATAGCCAAAAAGCAAAAATTACTTATTCATCAAAAGTGAACGCTTATAGACATCTAGGTGCTCAAGTACCATACTTGTACCGGTAGCAACACATAGTTGCGCATCATCAGCAATAAAGCATGGCACACCGACTGTCTTGGTAATCAAGCGATCAAGATTACGCAAAAGTGCGCCACCACCAGAAAGAATCATACCCTTATCCATAATATCAGCAGCAAGTTCCGGTGGTGTTTCTTGCAAAACTTTACGGATTGCATTAATAACTTCACGTAGCTCATCTTGTAGTGCTTCCGTTACTTCTGTGGATGTAATTTGCACCGTACGTGGCAACCCACCAGTTAAATCACGTCCACGTATATCCATTGTCTTTTCCTGCGCCAAGAGAATTGCAGACCCAATCTCTTTCTTGATTTCTTCAGCTGTTCGCTCACCAATTGCAAAAGAATGATTGCGCTTAATGTAATCAATAATTGCTTGATCAAAGCGATCGCCGCCAACACGTGCACTCGTTGCGGCGACAATACCGCCAAGAGAAAGGATTGCTATTTCCGTTGTGCCACCACCAATGTCAATAATCATATTCCCCTGCGGTCCATGAATTGGAATTTTTGCACCAAGCGCTGCAAGAATTGGCTCTTTAACAACATACGCACGCTTAGCACCAGCTTTGATCGCGGCATCAATTACCGCACGTCGCTCTGTTGATGTAATGCCAGCCGGAATGGAGATTAATATCTCCGGACGCATAAACTGATACTTACTGACAACCTTACCGATAAAATACCGTAACATCGCCTCTGTAATGCGATAATCTGCAATCGCTCCATCACGCAGTGGACGACTGGCAACAATCTGATCCGGTGTACGTCCCAACATTTCTTTTGCATCATTACCAACAGCGATAACAGTATTTTCCACCATTGAAATTGCTACGACAGACGGTTCATTTGCAACAATACCCTTCCCGGGAACAAAAACCAATGTATTTGCCGTCCCCAGATCAATACCAATTTTTGTCGTAAAAAGACCCATGTACTATCATATCTTAAAATGACTCAATTATTCAAAGTATACCACACTTATACAGCACACTTTTCATGAATAAGTTCAATGTCAGCACCGATAGCACGTAAACGTTCTGTTAAATTCTCGTATCCGCGATTAATTTGATAAACATTGCGTAGACGCGACTCACCTTTTGCGCCAAGCATTGCTACAAGAATAATTGCCGCCGGACGCAATGCTGGCGGAGACATCATTTCAGCAGGATGTAGTTTTGTTGGCCCTTCAATATACACACGGTGCGGATCAAGGAGTGTCACACGCACGCCCAAACGAGAAAGTTCTGTAAAATAAATGGCACGATTCTCGTAAACCCAATCATGAATAAGTGTGCGTCCTTTAGCAATTGCGGCAATTGGCGCAAAGAATGGTACATTATCAATGTTAACGCCGGGAAATGGACGCCCGTAAATCTTTTCGCTAACAGCCTTGAGTCGTGATGGGTAAACCGTAATATCAACAAGGTCTGTCTTTCTGTTGCGCGCCTTGTATCGCTCAGTCAGTGTAAAGTGTAAGTTCATATGCCGTAGCTTTTCCAATTCCAACTCTAAAAAGGCAATTGGACAACGCGCGATTGTTAGCTTAGACTTTGTTGTAATTGCCGCAGAAATAAAGAACATCGCCTCAACAGGATCTTCACTAACCTCATATACAACGTCTTTATTGATATCAGTACACCCCTCCACAACAAGTGTTGTCGTACCAATACCAGAGATTTTCACACCCAACTTCTGCAAAAAGAAACATATATCCTGCACCATGTAGTTTGCACTCGCCATATGAATCTCTGTACGACCTGATACTTGTGCTGCGGCAAAGAGTGCATTTTCCGTCACTGTATCACCTGATTCATAGAGTGTGATAATTTCAGACGGCGCATGCAGAGATGCTTTTACAGAAAAATCTGTCCGCGTTGCCGTGATATTAATACCAAAGTGCTCCAACATATAGGTATGCGGTGCAACTGTTCGCGCACCAAGGCGACAACCGCCAGACTGTGGAATTTTATATGTTTTAAAAAAACGCGCAAGAAGTGGTAAAAGAAAAATGATGCTTCGCGTACGCATTGCGGCACGACGATCCAACTTTCGCAACGTAAATCGTTGCGGTGGTTGAATCTCAAGGTGATGCCCATGTCGTTTTATAGAAACGCCAATACTCTTTAAAACTTCACTAAGACGTGCAATCTCTTCAATTTGTGGCACATTGCGTAATGTTGTCTTCCCGCGATTAATTAACGCACCCATTACCAACGCCACTGCAGCATTCTTTGAAGTATTGACAGTTACCGTTCCAGACAGCTTTTTTCCTCCACGAACAACAAAATAATCCATGATACTACTATTTAGGGAATATAACCTTAAACTTCCTTGATTTTACATCATTGTATCACCTAAATCAATAGAACGTGTTCGTTGATAAACGCGTGCATAAATCCGCAATGCAACAGATACGCTAATGAAAAATTGTATCACCAAAACGATAACTGCGACATTGTGCCAAAGCTGTGTTTCAGAACCAATGCGCATAATAGCATCATAAATGGTCTTATAAGCTGTACGTGCAAACGTGGTAAAAGATGCCATCCTTTTACCATAGTCAACACCAGTTAACTGATTGACATCCGACACTCGATCACCTTGACGATCAGATACTCCGCGCACTTGTGGCAAAGAGAATGGCGCAGATCGTGCAAGACTGCCAAGTACTGGCGCACCAAAGAATTGCACGACAACAACTTCATCAACACCGCGAATTTTTCCTCGTGCAACAGCAATGCCAGTTTCTGTATAGTGACTATTAAGAATGTTACGCCGATGAAACTGACTCTCCATCCACGCATGATGTTGCTTTTTTGGGTCATTAAACCCAATTGCAAGATTTTCACCAGCATATTCATAATGATAACCAGCACGCTCTATCCACATCCACGGCGCATTACCATATGGATCATTGTGAGAAAAATATCCACGTGATACCATATCTTGCACTTTGGATTCTGCAGCAGATTGTAATTGGGGATTAATAACCAGTGTACCTAACCTAAGAGAAACACGTTCTCTGTTAATTTCTGCAAGGATATTCTTCACTGTCATCTTTCCGTAAGTGCCAACATCTGCAGAAGCACTTGTAACACACACAAAAAGCAAAGCAACAACAGTAAAACCGGTCATAATAATATTGTTGCGCAGAATGCGCTGTATTGTATTTTTATATATTGCCATCATATTCTGTAAAAATGAAAGCGGATGCTCTCTCGCAACATGAGAGATCACCCGCTTCTTGATCAACATCTGTATTTTAGCACTGTTTTTCAAAAAAGTCAATATATATTATATATATAATATATTTATGTTATTGTCAAATTATATGCTATCTCATCAAACCAATAGATATCATTTATATTTTTCACCTACAATATAAAGTACAAGATCATATGTTCCACGTGGAACAATTTTGCTAAATATTACGAAACGTTTTCTCTTAATGTTCCACGTGGAACAATTTTACTGGGGTATTATTATCGATACTATACTACGTTCTGTCTGTATGATCATATGTTCCACGTGGAACAATTTTGCTAAATATTACGAAACGTTTTCTCTT
>CAZGWO010000041.1:0-1238 GCA_964528835.1 uncultured Pseudobdellovibrionaceae bacterium | reverse complement strand
AATGTTCCACGTGGAACAATGTACAATAATGTAGTAGTAGCAGTCATTACACATAACATGAAGGACTGTGGATAAACTGTGTATAACTTATTATAATTTGACATATTTACTAAAATAGTATATTATACTATGCTATAATATGTCTATGTCCCCGTAGTTCAGTGGATAGAACGAGAACCTCCTAAGTTCTAGACGGCTGTTCAATTCAGCCCGGGGACACATGTACTATGTTGCATTTTGCATATAATGGTGCTATAATCCTTTGAATTGCTATTATTTAATTACCATGTCCTATCGCGCATCAAAACTTGACGCACTTTTGCAAAAAGAAATATCAACAATTCTTACACGGGAACTCAGCCTTAAACATGGTGTTTTCATAACAATTCCTCGCGTAAAAACAACTAGTGACCTTCGGTATTCACATGTTTTTGTGAGCGTATTTCCGGCAAAGGAAGCATCATACGCCATGAAAACCATTGCACATGAACAGGGGAATATCCTCAAGAAACTCTCTCGCAAATTAACCATAAAATCACTGCCACACATTTCCTTTGTTTACGATGATACAGAGGAACGTGCCGATATTATTGAAAAGATTTTTCACGATTTACAGTTATGATCGCACATAAATTTACTTCACTGCACTATACGATTCATAATGCGCGCAATATTCTTCTTGTAGCACACTCGCGGCCTGATCCGGATACTATCGGTGCGAATATCGCACTTTATCACTATATTAAATCACAAAATATTCCCGTAACATTAACATGTGTCGATGATTTTCCGGACACATTCAATGCCTTTTTACCACGCTACACACTTAAACAGATATCACAACTTGATATCGATGCATTTGACGTAATTATTGGCAGTGATAATATCGACCGTGGATTTGATACTATCATTAAACAAGTAAATACGCATAACTGCGTTACAATCGGTATTGATCACCATCCCCATACAGCAATCCACCCGGACATTCTTATTACACGTCCACATATATCCAGCACTTGCGAAATACTTTATGATTTTTTCACACACATCAAACACCGCTTAACACAAAAAGAGGCATCTGCACTTGCAATTGGCATTCTCGGTGATACACGCATCTTTCATAATGCCAACACATCACCTCACACTATAGAAATTATTGGTGATTTACTAAGTATAAAAGCTCCAATTTCAAAAATTATCAGACAATCATTTCTTACAAAACGTCTTGAAACATTAAA
>CAZGWO010000040.1:0-5619 GCA_964528835.1 uncultured Pseudobdellovibrionaceae bacterium | reverse complement strand
AGCAGCTGATGTAATATTCTCTGATGGAATCAGTTCCATACCATCTTCTTGACGGCGTTGCTCTGCTCTAATGAAACGTGCAATTACCGGATCTACGTCAGAAAGCTTTTTGACTCTTTCCTTTTTCATAAAAAAGATTTCTCTGTATAATTACCTATCATTTACAGTGTACCATATTATGGGAATATTAAACATAATGGTATACTTGCACAACTAACTCAGTAATGCGACACTTTCCCATGAAAAGTAATATTATAAATTTTCCACAAAAAAGCAACAGAAACACTCTTGGCGCCGAATTAAACCAAGACCGTACTGGCATAATGCGGGATAATGACGATATGTGTCATTTATATGATGACGACATAACAGATGAAGGACGTAAGGAAGTTATTCGTAAAGAAGAAGATGCTGAAAAGCAATAAAAAACCGCGCTATGCGGTTTTGTTATCGATACCATTACTCTTTAGGCGGTAATTTTTACAATTTCAACGTACGTCAACGGTTGTTTGTGTCCGAATTTGAGACGGTAGCGCTTTTTTGCTTTATGCTTCATGCCCCACACTTTCTTTGCACGTGCTTGTTCAATAATTTTCGCTTCAACTGTTGCACCTTCTACCGTCGGTGTTCCGAGTATGACATCGGCCTTTTCACCTTCTTCAGCAACAAGAAGCACATCATTAAAGGTTATCGCATCATCAATGGCGCCATCAAGTTTCTCAACAGCAATGATATCACCACTCGTAACAAGATACTGTTTACCACCCGTTTTAATTACTGCTATCATAAGTCTCTTACTATTATCAATACTTTATCCAGGATACTACAATCTACGTCTTTGGTCAATCCCATTTTCACAAGATAAAAAGACTGTGTTTTGTGTTTTGTTATATAAATGTTGGCAACAAATACACTACTATTTCAGTAATGCTGTTAGCGCATCTACATCCGCAGCAATTGTATCGTCAACAAATACAACAGGAAGACCATTTGCACTATAGCGTTGTCCTTGCAGAGCACTATTTTTACGGCGCGTCTTATATCTTCCTTCACGAAGACATGCTGTAAAATCAACAATATTCGGTACGTGTGCGCGTTGCGCAAGAGTAGTAAAGACGTAATCATTGTTTACAAATTGCCACCAGCGCTGTGTTGCAAATAATATATCAGCGTATGCCGGAAAACGTTTCTGTTCTGCAGCACAGTATGCCGCCTCCATCGCACGATCACCACGCGTGTCACTAGCACCATTTGGCACATAAACAAAGACGTAACGTACATCATTGCGATACATCATAGTGTTACGAAGGACTCTATGTATTTGCGCACATGTCGTACAGGTAAAATTACCAATAACCGTAACTGTCATTGCATGTTCATTGGTGGCGGGAATAGTGACGGCGTCTGCTACGTTCGGTACCCGTATATAGTGCGTCGGTACGATATTAAGTGATGTAATATCAAAAATGTACCGGTCGTCCTTTCGTGCAAAAAGATCTTTTGTTCCTGCAAAAAAACTCGTTTGCACAATTGTATTATCAAAAATAACGCTTGGCACAGCAACAAGATTATATGTTTGCATGAGCGTTTGTGCGCGTGATGTCCGATAATCTAATATCTCAACACGAACAGTTGGTATAGTGTATTGCAACCACGCAACAAGAGCGTCTTGTTGGCACGTCTGACACGTTGTATCCACAATGATTGTTAATGGCACAATTGGTTCATTGTATGCGACCCACGTACGTCCATCATGTGTAATTATAGATGTTGTACGTATCGCACGATCAGTAAAACCCGTACCACGCACCATTTGCGTAATATCAACAAAAAAACTCCCACATAATGCGCCAAATAACACAATACTTAGTGCCGTTACGTTTTTATAACGACGATAAAGGTCTTTGTATAAAATGCGCTTCCGTGTTTTCTTTTGTGTCATATTGCATTCAAACTAAGGATTACCTTGTGATTGCGGAATCCGCTACAATACGATAATCATCATAACCGATTACAGTATGTTCACGCGCAATAATTTTTAAACCGACACCAATAAAAAAACCGATAAAAAATAAAATTGCAAGGTAAAGCCACCACCGTGCATTTATGAATTCACGCCATTGTATATACACATATCGTACAATGCTAAAAACAGTACCTCCGAAATGATGTAAATTTTTTAGTACGTTTTTTCTAAACATGTTTATCTGCTACGGAACATGCTATAATACAATATTTATGCCAATTTTGTCAAGTTATCGTGCACAATTCGCAATCTGTGTACGAAGGTAATCCTCATAATTAGTATTATGCGTATGTGTTGTATACCGCTTTTGTGCAGTCGTACGCGCCGCATTACCAATCCGTATACGAAGGTTTGCACTCTCAATAAGGTGCGAAAGATATGTAATCCAGTCTGTTGTATCCGTCGCAACAAAACCATCTTTGCCGTGTGTGATTGCCTCACGAAATGTCTGCGTTGCACTTGCAACTGTTGGCACACCAACAATGCCAGCTTCAAAGAACTTCAACTCACTCTTTGCTTCACAAAATGGATTACCAACTTCTAGTGGCGCAATATTAATATCAACGCTGGCAACATTTGCAAAATGTACTGCACGTGGCACGTAAGCATTCTGTACAAAACGATCTGCAAAACGTTTCAATCGTTCCTCAAGATCAAGCGGTCCGTAAATTGCAACACGCAATTGCGGATAGCGTGTAAAGAGTGTCTCCAAAACAGGTGTTAGTGTAGCAAAATCTTTATTATGACTAATCACACCACTAAAATACCCAATGGTAACAATTGCTGATGATTGCATATTTTCACGTTTGCGTGCATAGAGTGTATTTGCCAACGCAACATCATCATCGGACAATTTATTAGGTACAATAAAAACATCCTTCCCTTCTTCACGTAATTTTTCTGCCAAGAATGTCGTTGTTGTTGTTGCAACGCGCACATAGTCATCACGTACCATCTCACCGCCAACGCCATCCTTATACTGTAATTTCTCAAACGTTTGCATTTGATTATAAAAATCCATGTGCTTAAGAAAACGTGCATCATAAACGAGATCATCTGTTTCAAAAATAATTGTTTTACCGGCAACCTTCGCTGCATCATAAAGTGTGTGCGCGCGTCCTATATAGAGGACGCGATGAAAAATAAAAACGGCAAACCGATTAGTGTACTGTGGAAGAAGTGGATTGTCCTGTACCGTAACACTGACACGAAAGCCACTGTGACGCAATTCTTCTGCAACATGATGCGCGCGATAACGTGCGCTATCACCGATACCAGATGTAATGATAAGGATATCCCCTGGCGCAACATACATTGTGCGAACCAGCGCAAAGAATCCTCGCAATGCCTTTACCAAACCACGCCATAAACCATCACGCTTTATTGCATTGAGTACTTTGCCAAGTTTTATCAACCATAGCTTCATAGATTATCAGGACCAAATTTTTAACCATACACCGAGATAGTGCACGATAACATAAAGAAAAACAATATAACCGACAACGCTAACAGCGAGTGTTATAATAATGGTGTTTATGACTGTTCGTCGATGTTTTGCAATATCACTTAATGTACAAATTTTCTTACGTCGAAAATACCATACGAGCGATAATACTAAAAGTATAAGTCCAACGCCACGAAAAACCCACTTATATTCTCCATAAAATACATCGGCTAACGAAGCGGCAAATGCAACAGATCCTAGCCCAAAGAGGACGATAAGTACAGGTGATAGACAGCAGAGTGACGCAAAAAATACCGGGACGGAGATAATCTTTAAAATATCTTTTCCTTTCATAATTTACATATATAGTTATTTTACCAGTATACCATAGGCTCTCATCATTGCCATGGCATCGCTACAGTATTTATGTTTTCTATGCTATACTGAAAACAGAACCTTCAGAATGAGAGGTTGAATAGTCCCGCACCCAATGGTTGTACTTATTGCCATCGGGTGCGGGGTCATGAAACCCACCTGGATTTCCAGGGAAAGATGCGTTTATTTTTCCTACGTCTATTTCTATGGGATTCATATGCTTCTCTGCATTGAGGGTTCTGCTCAAAAAACATCACTATCCAATAGTGATGTTTTTTGATATTCCACAATTTCGTTATCAAAAGTCCCGTCCCGCTTCAACGGAACGTTCATCTGTTTCATCACTGATTTCACCAACAATTTCTTCCAAAATATCTTCCAATGTCACAAGTCCGATAACTTCTGTGGAATCATCGTCGCGATGCACAAGGTACATATGGATTTTATCGCGTTTCATTGCGCGAAAAATGCGTTCAATCTTGTGTGATGCCGGCACAGCGGGAATTGCGTCAACAAATTCCTTTAACAATCGGTGGCGCTCATCGGACTTAAGAACGCGCAACAGTGTGTTGACATGGATATAGCCGATGATATTATCTTCGTCACCGACGTAAACCGGGTAGCGCGAATGGCCGTTCTGCCCAACAAAATACGCAATCTGCTCCACCGGCACCATGCCATTGAGTACGGTCATCTTGTAGCGTGGCGTCATGACCTCTCGCACGGCAATATCATCAAAGCGAAAGACATTCTCAATCATCTCACGCTCGCGGTAGTGCATCTCTCCATTCTCCACACTCATGCGCGCCATCATGCGCACTTCCTCTTCCGTTACTTTGCCACCACTTTCTCCCCGCGCGAACTGTTGTTGCAGATACGCGCTAAAGAGCGTTAGCGTCCGCACGACCGGATAGAGGGTCCAGCGCAGACCATACAATACCGGTGCTGCAAAGCGCGCGATGATAACGTTATTTGAATATGCAAGTGATTTCGGCACGATCTCACCAAAAACCAAAATGAAGAATGTTGTCAGACCGGTTGCAATACCCAGTGCGGCATCACCAAAGAAACGCGTTGCAACAACCGTTGCATATGACGCCGTGAGAATATTGACGATGTTATTGCCAATGAGAATACTTGTGAGCAATTCCTCCGGTTTCGCCTTCAATTGCCACACAACGCGGTCGCGCCATGCCGTACCCTGTGACAGCAAACGCGCCTGAGCTTGTGAAAGCGAGAAGAACGCCGTCTCTGCACTGGAAAAAAATCCGGAGAGAAAAATGAGAAAGAGGAAAAGAGTGATATCAATCATGCCACTATGCTTTATCCCAAAATGTTATTGCGTATCCCATTTTATCACATCGTCCTGTACGCCCGATGCGGTGCACATAATCTTCGTAGTTATCCGGCACGTCAAAGTTGATGACATGCGTCACATCCGGTACGTCAATGCCGCGCGCGACAATATCCGTTGCAATTAAGATTGGCGTCGTATTATTAGCAAACTGCGCAAGGACACGCTTACGTGCACCTTGTGAGAGGTCGCCATGCATCGCTGCTACACGAAAACCACGCTCTGCCAGTTCCGCTCCCAACATTTGTACAGCGTACTTCGTTTTCACAAAAATGATCGCTTTGCGTACCGCCGGTGCGATAAGTAGATCGTGTAGGATTTCCACCTTATCATCGCCGTAATCAATAAACTGTACGCTCTGCTCTACATTAGCGCACGACAATCGCGGCGTGATCGCGACGGTTACCGGATTGACGAGAA
>CAZGWO010000039.1:0-5737 GCA_964528835.1 uncultured Pseudobdellovibrionaceae bacterium | reverse complement strand
AAGAGAAGGAGATTTTACTTAAAAGTGAAGCTGTATCAAATCTAAGTGAATATAAGAATAAGGTTTTATTGAAACTTACAACCGATCAAGGATCTATTTCAATCGGTGGAACTGTCTTTTCGGATAATATTGAGATATTCCAATATTTCCAAACCGGCAAAAACTGATTTTCGTCCGATGCCAAGTTCCTCTGCCATTGTGTCAATCCCTGGCCATGACTTCTGTCTTTTGTTTGCTCTGCGGCAAAGAGCGTTGTAAACGGGAAGTCCATGTGGCGCAGTTATGCGCGCATACTTGTCATAAAATATATCATCGATGAAGTACCGCTTACCACCACGATTATCCCGTATTTCTATTCTTGAACTCATACATCCACACCTCCCTTCCGCTCCTTCTCCTCAAGATACTTTTTGCGCCATTCGTCCTCAAGTTCGGCATCAACTAAAAACTCGTAGAACGCAGCCATTGCAACGGCAAAGGCAAGTGTTACGAGTATGATCATAAGTATCGTCATAGTTTTGATGCCCTGCGCGCATCTGCCACAAGCCGGCAGCAGATGCGCGCAAGGGGCTTGTTACCTTTTTAATTTTTTGCGACAGCGCCAATAATTGTGGCACATGTCCACGGTCGCCACCCGAAGCGATCATAGATCTTTCGCGCGTATGCGATATTCGCGCGCGCGTCGCGCAGAATCTCTGGCGTGAGTCCTGCATATTTTACGCGTCCCGGCAGGAGCCGAATCTGGAATACGCCATACGAGCTATACGCAGTATGCGTATCACCAACGCGTGTCGGATCCAGTCGTGATTCGCAGTGCGCAATCGCCACTGCTGTATCCGGATCCTCCGGGAATGTCGCGCGGATCAACCGCTCAATCGCATCCCGGTCCATTTTTTCATCATCGTCACAATGCACGACATCCAATGCGCATGGGTCCGGTGCAGTGTATTCATCTGTCTGCACCTCTGCCGCTACGACATCATCAGTGTGTATCGTGATGATCTCCACTTGCTCATCAGCAAGTGCGTATGTCGCAATCGCCACAGCGACAACGACAAGTGAGATAATATACCTCATATTCGTGAACTTTCACGCGTTACGCGACGCGCCAAACGCTCACCCGATTGCAAATGAAAAACCGGCATAGCCGGTTCAATAATAAAATTTTCGTCGTATAACCCTAATTGTGCGACATATTGTATATTTCTTCATACTACAATTATACTACTATGACATCTTCCATATTTTTCATACCCTACCCTAGGTCTAATTATATTTTACATAAATTAAAAAATACTTAGCAACGTAGTTGTTGCTGACTGTATTGGAATAAAAAAACCACCGGCAAAACATATCCCTGTCGGTGGCTTATCTTACAAAAAATTTCTAATTTTTTGTAAGAAATTAAATTAATCAGTAAATTCCTGTAGCCATGGCATTGCATCCTTGTCTACAGCTGAAACTTCCGTTTCAAAAAAATAGTAATAACTATCATCGCTATTGTTACTACTATGACGGCTACAGAACCAATGTGCTTTTGGCGGGCGCTCAATCCACCCACATACCAAGCACTGATAAATGCACGCGTTTTCATCGTGCACCATTTCCGTCCCGCAATTGGGACAAAAACAACTCGTTCTTGCTACCGTTGCCATTGTATGATCCTCCTATCTATGGACGATATCCTCCTCGTCAAGAATGAGTCATCCCTGCATCGCAAACCGATTTATATAACGTCATCTGTTAGCGGTGAAGGCACACCTCAATCGTTTCACTTTTTAATGAACACTTCCATTATGTGGTCTATTATAAACATGAAATAAGATGTGTCAATAGACGCACAGGTGATCCTTTAGCGCCTTTGGCAAGATATTCATCACTAACGGCAGTCATAGTCGGTGCGATGTCAATATGCATCCATTGTTTATAGCTATGTGCAAAGTATTTAAGGAATACTGCAGCGGTAATCGCGCCACCATAAGATGCATTTGGTGTCGTTTTAATATTGCTTATATCAGCGTGCGTCCCTTTAATTTCATCATCATATTCATCCCACAGAGGCAAGCGCCATACATCATCACAGAGACGTGCACCAATCTCTTCCGTATGCATTGCAAGATCATCATTGTTCGTAAAAATTGCACTCGCACGTTCCCCCAAAGCTATCAGCGCTGCGCCGGTAAGTGTCGCAACATCAATAACGATACGTGGCTTATAGCGACGCGCATAAGCGAGGGCGTCAGCTAAAATGAGGCGTCCTTCCGCATCGGTATGCCCCACTTCCACAGTTGTTCCATCATGCATCCGCAGAATATCACCTGGACGCATACTATTACCATCCGCCATATTCTCAACAGAAGGAATAAGCGCTACAATATTACGTTTTATTTTTCGGTGTGCGAGGAGCTGCAATGTCGCAATTACAGAGGCAGCACCACTCATGTCCATCATCATATCCAATCCATAAGGATGTGGTTTGGTATCAATTCCGCCACAATCATACGTTACGCCTTTCCCCACCAAAACAATAGGTGCAGTCTTTTTACTTGTTGCGCCATAATATTCTGCAATAATGAATTTTGACGGTTTGCTACTGCCACTACCAACAGCAAGAATGCCACCGAAATGTAATCGTTTCATATCTCGCTCACCAAGAACACGTACGCGTACGCCTTCGGGACGCAATGCATTACGTGCCTTTTGTGCTAAACGTGACGGTGTCATGTCAGCTCCGGGTGTATTGGATAAATCACGTGCAAAATTGACAGCATGAGCTTCTTCCGTACCATTATGTATACCGGTACGTACGGTGCGCATTTCTTTTGTAGGTACATTCACTAGCGTAATGCGCTGTATATTGCCCCACCCTTCACGTGGTTTCTTTTTGTATGTGTGAAATGTATACGCTGCCATGTGTGTAGCATGAGCAAAAAGTAGCGCTGCATCATTACCAAGTGTGGTATAGTCACTTATTTTACGCCAATCTATATAAAAATGTGTAATATGATGTGTCATAGCTGCGCGCACAGTAGCACGTACTGCTATTACCCATTGCCTACGTGTCATCTTTTCAGGAGCAGGTACCTTTATGATTAAATTGCCAGCCGACGCATCGTAGCGTGTGTGTGGAATTGTTGCGTCCCAATGAATATGGACACTGTTTTTAGTCGTGCGACGCTTTGGTGTTTCAATAACAATACGCATATAGAACAATAGTAGTTTGGATTTTAGATTATAGTGGTAAAGTAATGGGTTCTTAATAAGCTGCTCATGTATTTGCTACTTATATAAAATAAGTCTATCACAACTATCGTACATGTCTACTGATTTTTTAAACTGCACTATATGGTATACTTTGTACATATACACCATTTACCAAAAACATTATGCGCCTCTCTTATTCAGCACTAAATGAATATACTACATGTGCACTTAAATATAAGTTTCATAATATTGATAAAATTAAAGAACCGAAGTCGAAAGAATCTGTCTTTGGTACATTGATTCATAGTGCGTTACAATTTGCACATAGCAACCCACTGGTGCCACCAACACTTGAAGAAACACTGGACTTTTTTACACGTGGTTGGAATGCTGACTTATGGGAAAATCATGATGAAGAGCGCGCAGCATTTACACATGGCATTGCAATGTTGCAACGTTACTATGCTGATAACGATATTGCTGCAGCAAATATTGTTGCACTGGAAAGTCGCTTTCAATTTAACATTGGACCGGAGGATAATCGTCATACAATTAGCGGTATTATTGATCGCATTGACCGCACAAAAAATGGATATGAAATTATAGATTATAAAACCGGTAAAACACTGCCATCACAAGCACAGGTTGACAGTGATCTCCAACTAACAATTTATGCGCGTGCATTTTTGGAACGCTACCCCGCCGAACGTGACAACCTTAAAAATATTACTGTAAGTCTTTACTTTCTTAAGCACGGTACAAAACTTTCATCTACGCGTACTTTGGAAGATTTTGCACGAATGGAAGAACATGTTCTTCGTGCTGTTGCCGATATTAATGACAACAAGTTCGAGCCAACAGTAACGCCACTGTGTGCATGGTGCGGCTTTCAACGTCTCTGTCCAATGCAGAAACACAAATTTAAAGATGAACAATGGGACGATGATAGTGTGCGCACTGCTGTAGACGAACTCATAGAACTTAAAAAGAAAGTATCTGCTGATCGCAAAAGAATTACGCAATTACAAGAACAAATTAAACATTTCATGGATGACAAGAACATTGGTCGCGTTTTTGGTAATAGTGGCGCTGTCGCAACACTCTCTGAACGTACAACGTACTCTTATGATGTTGCTACAGTACGCTCTGTTTTGGAACCACTCGGAAAATGGGATGCTGTTGCCAGTGTTAACGCAACAGCGATCAAAAAAATCGTAGATGACCTTTCACCGCAAGAACAGATGGCGATTGAAGCGGCACGTACAGCAAAAACATCGCATACACTTTCACTCAAGCGGAGCGATTAATCTTATTGATTTATCGTTGTATTGGAAATTTTCGACACAGTGATAATACATCTTTACGGATAGCACGTAAACTTCTGTCAGTAGCAATACGTTGCATAAATTTTTTAAAAAATGCCCTACGCGTAGCATGATGATCCGGCATCACATCATCGGCAATAATATCCATTACCGCCTTAATCCACACTGCAATTTTACGCATCTCACGTACACCCATTCCACGTGTTGTGATTGATGGCGTGCCGATACGAATGCCGCTTGGATAAAATGGTGTTGAAGGATCTTGCGGTATGGCATTCTTATTTACCGTAATGCCAATAATATCCAATGCGTGCTCAACAAGAATACCACGACCAATACCGCAATCAACTAACATAAGATGCGTATCAGTGCCATTACCGATGACGTGCACACCTTGCGCCATGAGAGCATTTGCTAACGCTTTTGCATTTGCAACAACACGTTTCCCGTATCTGCGAAAATCTGCCGTCGATGCCTCTTTGAGCGCAACAGCAATCGCTGCTGTCTGATGGTCATGCGGACCTCCTTGCAACATTGGAAAAATTGCTTTATCAATCTTTTTACCAAGGTCCGGATCTTTTTTGAGACCACGATGTGTTACCATAATCATACCACCACGTGGTCCACGTAATGTTTTGTGCGTTGTTGTTGTAATAATATCAACATGCTTTACCGGCGATGGATGCTCACCGGCAATGATAAGTCCCGTAATATGTGATGTATCCGCGACAAGATACGCATCAACTTTACGTGCGATACGTCCAAATGCAGCATAGTTAATTGTCCAAGGATATGCTGATGTTCCAACCCAAATAAGACGTGGGCGATATTTTAGTGCAAGTTCTTCCACTTCCTTCATGTTGATGCGACCACGTGCATTTACATGGTACTGTATGGCGTTATAAAAATGTCCTGACGCACTTGCTTTCCATCCGTGTGTTAGATGGCCACCATCCGGCAACGCTTGCCCCATAACTGTATCACCCGGCATACACGTTGCGACATAAACCGCTAAATTTGCCGGTGATCCGCTGTAAGGTTGCACATTAACATATGGTACGTCAAAAAGCTTCTTTGCACGATCACGTGCAATATCCTCAATACTGTCAATGTATTCTTGTCCACCATAGTAACGTCGATGCGGATATCCTTCCGAATATTTATTTGTCAAAATAGAACCCATAGCTGCACGCACAGCAGCTGATGTA
>CAZGWO010000038.1:0-5937 GCA_964528835.1 uncultured Pseudobdellovibrionaceae bacterium | reverse complement strand
AGACATCTGTCCCGCACAATCCTGCGATATCTCCACCCAAACCTTCTCCACCGGAGAAATCGTCGGTTGGTATCCTAAAGGAGACTGCATGGCGGCACAGAAGTGGTTTACTCTGACAGAAAAGGATGGTGTTCTCACACCGCAGTTCACTGTCAAAGACTACTATCCTTGCCAATGCAAGTAATCACAACACAACGAACCTAATGGAGGTTTAAAATGCTACATCGCAACAATCCCGCCATCTTGTATGGCATCATCCTTACGCTTGCAACGCCGGTAACACTGGCAGCGCTCCCATGCGCTGTCACAATGGCACACATTGGTAAGGATATCTCCCAACCCCAACCCCCAACTCCAACCTCCCACCCCAACCTCACCCTCGACTTCGGCATCTTCCAAGGCAACACAGAGAAGAAAGCTGAATACGGCCACCTCCTCACTGCTACAGAAGATGTCACCCTCACAGTAAAGGTTTGCAACAACAGCAGCACCAATACCACAGAGGGTCGCGTCAAAGGTGGTTCAAAGACCGACACCCGATTTTGGGTTCGTCTCCCGGGACAGGGACACTGGAGTGACCTCGGGAGAGAAGAGACAAAGGATAGTAATCCTCCGCGCGATGATTGACACGCAAGTTAGCGCATGCTAGAATTTTTTTAGCAATATAGATACCACATTGATATTACTCTTTCGCTCATTATGAAGAATCCACGGACAACAAAAATGCCTTATGTGCTGCCACGATGGTTTTGGTGGGTGTTTTGGGTGAGTGGAATTATCACATTATTTATCGTATTTTTACTCCTAGAATCTGCAGTTGCATATTCACTGGAGCCAATAAGTATTACAATGAAGTATTGGAGTGGAATACTTGATGGTGGCTTACAGATTGTTGCATATGTAATACATGCATATGCATTATTGTTTCTAGCACTTTTCCTTGGTAGTCGTTTTAATTCAATTGTTGGAAATGGTAATATTGAACATATAGTTCCTATACCAAATACCTCTAATTTTCTTATAGAAATAATTTCACATATATACATATATGCTGTTATAGTTAATGTCATACTTACAGCATATATTATATATCGAATATACATTGCAAAAAATTTAAAGACAGGTTATTGCATTAAAGCATGGATACTTTTATTATTCGGACCCCCGTTTATTGTCTTTATATATATGGGTAGTATGATTTTATACAATGTACTATCATTGTCATTCTAGACAGTAACCACAAACTTACATCTTCCAGAGAAAACATTACAACAGTAGTGTTTTCTCTGGAGGACAGAAGTTCTCCACATCGTTCTTTAACAACAGAGGAGAAAGAAAGTGAGTAGATTGATAGTAGTTGCTCTATTAATTCTCTATGCAGCAGTTGCATCCGCAGCTGAGCGTATAGGTGACGATAAATTGTTCGGTTACAACTATTGGCTCCCGGAAAAGGTCTACACAACCTTTCACTACAATGATTCCGGTCAACTTGACGGTTTTAGAGTGGCTTTCAAAGCCGGTAATGGAAGGTTGTTCAAAGAATGGTCTGTGATAGATGATTACGGTGATCATTACCGGTTTCCGTTTGTTATGGAGATTTCTTTGGTGGCTGATAAGTCGTTTAAATTGAAGTACAGTGGCTATGATGGTCATTGGGGTTTTGGACGATTGGATGGTAACAACGAGGATACGCCTTTGGCATATCGTGATTCAGATTTTTTAGATTATGGCAAAGAGAGAAAATTTGGCATCGGGATAATGGATCCCGCCAAACTTCAATCTGGTCAAATCTATGATTTCTGGGTTCGCTTTAAACCGGTAAGTATCAAGAACGAGTCTGATGTAAAGGTCCGATTTCGTTTGAATGTAGATGTTTCTGCGTTGAAGCGATTGGGGTTTAGTATCTTTGGTAGTAAGTTTAAGCTCGGTGATGGATGGTTGGCTGGATATGCAATAGCATTCAACAACAAAGTATATCCACCAAGGATTGTTGGCAGCCGCTATTCTTTTGCTATTGAGTCATTTAATGACGATGCAAATTCCGTTCTATCCGACTACATCGCTGATATCAATATGAAGGGTGCGTACTGTAAATCTTTGACAGAGCGAGTTGCACATGCCGTGTCAGGTATAGAAGCGTGCTTTTCTGATGTAGCTCATTCTGTAGCAACTAGTAGGCCCAACAATATCCCATGGACTGATTGGGAAGTGGTATCTAGTGCCACATATGATAGCACCGGTAACCACACCCCAACTCCACAACCACCAACCCCACAACCACCAACCCCACAACCCACACTCAACCTCACTCAAGACACCGACATCCTCGTTGGTGGCATAGAGCGCAAGGCAGAGCGTGGGGACACTCTCCGCGCCGGTGAAGTCGTCACCGTGCGCACAACCATCTGCGCCACCGGTGGCAACACCGCTGACGCACGACACAAGAGCGGTGCCAAGACGGACACGCACTTTGCCGTCCGCCTACCCGGCACAGACTGGCAGACCTTTGCCCGTGAGGAAACCAAGGATGCCAACCTCACCAAAGGGAAGTGCCATGCCGAGAAGGCAACCTACACGGTACCACACGCAGTCGGTCAAACGATTGCTTTCCGCGCGACGATTGATGCGCGGGATGAAATCACCGAGACCAACGAAAACGACAACACCAGTAGGGATGAAGTCTTCACCATCCTGGAACCACCGTATGTGGATCTCGTCGGCCACTCGCTTGCCTTTGTGCAAGCGCCTACCTATGCCGGCGACCACGCGCGCATCCGCGCAGCGGTGAGTAACAACGGTACCGGAACGCCACACAGCGGCATCCGCAGCGTCTACAGCGTGCAGTGTCCCGGTACGGGATGGATCACGCTGA
Organism: uncultured Pseudobdellovibrionaceae bacterium; assembly: GCA_964528835.1. GTDB lineage: Bacteria > Patescibacteriota > Minisyncoccia > Moranbacterales > JALVQA01. The sequence goes on along the minus strand of CAZGWO010000038.1, from coordinate 3,065 downwards.
CAGACGACGGCACAGACGCACAGCAACTCACCCCCGGCGCCACTGCTTGGGAAGAGACCGTGCGTCCCGTGACTATGCCGCATGCTACCGGCAGGTGCACGCTCCGATGGTGCGTGGATAGCGCCAACGCCGTTGCGGAACGCAACGAAGGAAACAACTGCACTACGCAGACATTTACCCTTCACCCGCGTCCGGCACCGGACCTTGCCATTGAGTGGGCCAGCGACAAGAAAGGATGTTGCACCACCAAGCGCAAGAAGAAGTTCTATCCTCGTGCCGGCATTGCCAACTACGGCAACGCCGCACCGACAACCACTGTGGAAGTCCGCTACTTCCTCCGTGGCCCGGGTACCGGCAATAACTGGTGGGACATGGGTAACGTGGACCATCTGCCGCCGCATGAACTCACTCCCGGCGCACGCCGAAGTGAGGGCATCGGCAGAGGATGGCGCGTCCCAAAACACTTTGCCAAAGGTTGGCATGAAATTCGGGTTTGTATCAATGCAAATCCGTGGGGCAGTGGCCATGCCATTGCCGAGACCACCTACGGCAACAACTGCAAAAGCTACTGGCGCTATGTGAAGTAGCGCACACATCGCACATACAGGAGAGGGCTGGAAAAACACTTCCAGCCTCCCTGTGTGTGTTTTTACCCGCTCGCAGTCAAGAGATTGCGGGTGGGTTTTTATTGTGGATCGTTGTTATGATGGGCTATATGTGATGGATGTGATGTGGTATACTATGGGGTATATGCGATGTGATATTATTACACTTTTTCCAGAAATTGTGGAGACATATGCAACAATGTCTATTCTTGGACGTGCACAACGTGCCGGTGTTGTGACGTTTTACGCACATGATTTACGCTCTTATGCGAATGATAAGCATCACACAGTAGATGATACGCCCTATGGCGGTGGTGCAGGTATGGTTTTGAAAGTTGCGCCGATTGATCGTGCCGTACAAGATGTGCGATCGTTATGTAACTGTGAGGAAGAGGATAAAAAGTCGCGTGTAATAGTGCTTTCAGCAAAAGGTAAGCGTTATACGCAACGTGATGCAGAGCGTTTGAGACAGTATAAGCAATTAATATTAATTTGTGGACGTTATGAGGGTGTAGATGAGCGTGTTGCAGAATATATTGCTGATGAGGAACTTTCAATTGGTGATTATGTATTAACCGGCGGAGAATTGGGCGCACTGGTAATCGCTGATAGTGTGGCGCGATTAGTGCCTGGTGTGTTGGGTAATGATACGAGTGCAGTATATGAGTCGCATGTGACAGATGGTTATATGGAGCATCCGCACTATACGAAGCCGGCAGTGTATAAAGGATGGGCGGTACCGCCAGTGTTATTGAGCGGTGATCATGATGCGATTGCACAGTGGCGTACTATACATGCCGGTAATGTGCAGAATAGGGAAAATATGCAATGAAAAAACACAATACACAGAAAATGGAACGCGCACTTTTTGCAATGACGATAAGTTTAACGCTTTTTGGTCTTTTGATGATTGCAAGCGCTGGCGCGGTTTATAGTGAGACGCGTTTTGGCAGTCAATGGTTTTTTGTATTGCGTCAAGCGATTGCTGCCGGCATTGGTTTTGTTGGACTTTTTATTGTGCGACGTATTGATTATCATGTATGGCAACGTCTTGCAGTGGTATCCTTTATTGTTGCAGTTGGCTTGCTTTTGTTACTCTTTGTTCCCGGTCTCGGTGTGGAAGTTTATGGTGCACGTCGATGGTTAGCATTTGGACCTATTTCATTTCAACCAGCAGAACTGATGAAGATTACATTAATTTTTTATTTAGCGGCATTTTTTGCGGCACGTTCACGAAAACATATTCGAGATGTTTATGAAGGATTAATGCCATTTCTTGTAGCGATTGGTGTCGTAAGTTTTTTGTTGATTAGTCAGCCGGATGTTGGCACACTTGGTCTTATATTAATGATTGCTGTTGCGATATTTTTTGTTGCCGGTGCACGTATGACGCATATCATTGCACTCGGCATTGCCGGTGTTATGGCACTCTTTGCACTTATTAAGGCGGCGCCATATCGCATGGAGCGTTTTACAACATTTTTGCATCCGACACTTGATCCACATGGTGCTGGTTATCAAGTGATGCAAGCGTTAATTGCTGTTGGATCGGGTGGCTTATTTGGACGTGGTTTTGGACACAGCTTACAGAAGTTTAATTATTTACCGGAGCCGGTTGGTGATTCTATTTTTGCAGTTATCGCTGAAGAGTGGGGATTTATTGGCGCACTTGGCGTTGTGTGTATGTTTATAATAATCGGTTTTATCGGTTATCGTATCGCTTTGCGTGCGCCGGATGCGTTCGGACGTCTTGTTGCTGTTGGTATTACGACATGGATTGTTTTGCAGGCATTTTTTAATATCGCTGCGATTACGGCGTTGATGCCACTAACCGGTATTCCGTTGCCATTAATTAGTTACGGTTCAACAGCGCTTGTTATTACGCTCGTTGCAATTGGTGTTTTGTTGAATATTGCGCAACATGCGCGTCGGTAGTGTGATATACTAAGCACAAGATTAAGACATTGTTTAATTTTTGAGAATTATGATTCATATTCTCCTTACCGGTGGTGGTACAGGCGGTCATTCTTTTCCGTTGATTGCCGTTGCGCGTGCGTTGCGTGAGCAAAATGGTTCTGCTGACACAGTATTGCGTTACATCGGTCCAAAGAGTCCGATGATGGCAAAAGAACGTGCTATTTTTGAGAGTGAGGATATTCCGACGACGTTCATTTTTGCCGGCAAGATGCGTCGTTATATGGCATTACAAAATTTTTTAGATCCTTTTATAACGATAATCGGTATTTTGCAGTCACTTTATTTGGTTTTGCGTTACATGCCGGATGTTGTATTTGCAAAAGGTGGTTATGGCGCTGTGCCGGTTGTTTTAGTTGCATGGCTTTATCGCATTCCGGTAATGATTCATGAATCTGATGCTGTACCAGGTGTTGCCAATCGCATTATGGGTAAATTCGCGCGTCGTATCGGTATTACATATCAACATGCGCAAGAATTTTTTTC
>CAZGWO010000037.1:0-6011 GCA_964528835.1 uncultured Pseudobdellovibrionaceae bacterium | reverse complement strand
GTACGGGATGCGTTGCGAGGTCTGCGTCGCGGTCAAGGATTTCTTGTGCAGCGGGCTTGGCATGTTCAATGAGACGAATGTTTGTGATATTTGCCATGGCAATGTCGGGAAGTCCGCTTTGGCGTGTACCAAAGAACTGTCCCGGACCGCGTAGCTTCATATCTTCTTCTGCGATTGCAAAACCTGAGGTGTTGTGTGCGAGAATGCGCAGACGCTCCGGTGGCGGATCAACAGTTTTTGATGTGAAGAGGAAGCAGTACGATTGATGTGTCCCACGTCCGATGCGACCACGAAACTGGTGAAGCTGTGAGAGACCGAAGCGTTCCGCACCTTCAATGATCATGACTGTGGCATTTGGTACGTCTACACCGACTTCCACAACAGCTGTTGCAACGAGTACATTGATGGCACCGTCGTTAAAACGTTGCATTATTGTATCTTTCTCTTGCGCTTTCATGCGTCCATGGATTAGTCCAACTGTAAAATCTGCAAAGACGTTTTCTTGGAGTTCTTGCGCTTCTTGTGTCGCCGCTTTGACGTGGGCGAGGGATTCTTTACCAGAAGCTTCTACGAGTGGCAAGATAACGTATGCCTGACGTCCTTTAGTGAGTTGCTGTCGGATAAATGTGTAAGTACTGGTGCGTTCCATACTACCAACAACTGTTGTTTTGATAGGTTTGCGTCCGTGTGGCATTTCGTCTAAGACACTTAAGTCAACATCACCGAAGAATGCGAGGGCGAGGGAGCGTGGAATTGGTGTGGCTGTCATAGTGAGAAAGTGGGGAATAGTTTGTGTAGATCCGTCATCTAGTGTACATGTTTTGCGTTGCATGGCGGATCGTTGTGCAACACCAAAGCGATGTTGCTCGTCAATGACAACTATGGCGAGGTTGTGAAAATGAACATCATCACTGATAAGCGCATGTGTGCCGATAATAATTTGCGCCGTGCCATTTTTGAGGTGTTTGAGAATTGTTGGACGTGTGACTTTTTTGTTACCGAAAAATTTGTATGTACCGGTCATGAGTGCGCAGGAAAGTGTTGTGTTAGCAAACATTGTACGGATGGATGTATAGTGTTGACGAGCGAGGACTTCTGTTGGTGCGAGGATTGCTACTTGGTAACCGGCTGTTGCAGCGACATAAGCGGCAGTTGCTGCAATAACAGTCTTGCCACTACCAACATCACCATTGATCAGGCGGTTCATCGGTTGATTTGTTGTGAGATCTTTGGTAATGGCTGTAATGGCACGTTTTTGTGCATTGGTGAGTGTAAATGGGAGTGTTTGTGTGAAAGTGCGTGCGACAGTCGCAGCATTGGTGATGCATGGTGCTTTTTCACTGTGCCAGCGATGTTTAATACGTAATGCTTGAAGTTGTACGAGGAGCATTTCTTCAAAAGCGAAGTACTTTTGCGCAAGTTCCGCATGATCTTGCGTGCGTGGGAAGTGTATATAACGTAATGCTGTTGCACGATCAGGAAGATTAAGGCGTGTGCGAATATCTTCCGGAATGATGTCCGGAATTGTGGTAATAGTACGGAGTTGTTCGTCAATTTTCCATCGAAGCCAGCGTGATGTAATATTAGCAGTTTCCGGATAAATGGGAACGAGACGTGCGGTATTGACTGGTGGACGTGCTGCACGCTCAAAGACAGGATTGGTCAGTAAAATGCCGTCAAAATCAGCACTGACTGTGCCACTGACACGAATTGCCATACCGTCTTTGAGATTGTTGCCAACGAAGCGGTCATTGAACCACACGAGGCGCACACTACCCGTATTATCGGTAATTGTCGCGGTGGTAATAGTCATACGTTTTTTAAAGGAACGTGTTGATGTAACGCGCTGAACGATACCGGCAATTGTTACAGCCATATCGCGACCGATTTCGTTGATTTTATAAATTGTGGAGAAATCATCGTAGCGTGACGGGAAGTGATAGAGGAGATCATGAATTGTTGTGATGTTGAGGCGCTCAAGTGCGCGCGCATGTTTGTGATCGATGTGTGTTATATCTGATAGAGCAGTGGTCATTGTTGCTGGTGCTGTAATCATAGTGTGATTATTTGTCATACGGTAGCATGTAAAAACAGTATTATTATACCATAGGAGTGATGATGTGCTATGATAAGGCATGAATCGCGTGCGATTTGATATTTCTTAAAGTGTAAATTTTCACATGGTACGGTTCTCTGGGAGAAAGGACAAGGTAATTGCTATTGATGCATCGCGCGCATTTGTGCATGAGCGTACGGGTATAGAGGAATATGCCTATCAAGTTGTTAAACATCTGCGTATATCTCTTGCGCAACATCCTATTGTTCTTTATGTACGTTTTCGTGGTGAAGCGGCACGTCATCCGCGTACATGGATTGCGCAACATTTCTTTGTATTACCGGATGCGTGGGAGGTGCGTGTTGTGTTGTGTCGTCGGTTGTGGACGCAGTGTGGGCTGGCACTGGCACTGTGGCGTGACAGACCTGCTGTGCTTTTTGTACCGGCACATACTGTGCCGTGGATTCATCCGCGCAAAACGATTGTCGTCGTTCATGGATTGGAGTATGAGATGACACCACGTGCATATAGCATGTGGGCACGCTTTTACATGCGCATGACGATCAAGGCGTCATGTCGTTGGGCATCACAGATTATTACTGTGAGTGAAAATACGAAGCGTGATGTTATGCAACTTTATGGTATCGATAAGCAAAAGATGACGGTTATTTATGAGGGCGTGAATGTGCCGGATGCTAATTATGACGATAAGAAATGTTGTGAAAAATTACCGTACTTTCTGTTTATCGGGCGCCTTGAAGAGCGTAAGAATATTGTGCGACTGATTTTAGCCTTTACGCATTTTAAACGTATGACGAGATCATCACACCAATTGATACTGGCCGGTGGGCGTGGATATGGATTTGCGCATGTTGCTGCAACAGTAGCGACATCACCTTATCGAGATGATATTATTATGCCGGGCTTTGTAACGGAGCGTAAGAAATGGCGTCTATTGCGACATACAACAGCATTTCTCTTTCCGACATTATACGAAGGTTTTGGGTTGCCGGTTCTCGAAGCGCAGAGTGTTGGCGTGCCTGTCATTACATCAGCGCTATCATCATTGCCAGAAGTTGTTGGCACTGGGAGAGATGCAAGCGCGCTTGTGGTAGATCCGTTGAATGTCAATGCAATTGCCGCAGCGATGGAACAGGTGCTAAATCCTGTGGTGCGGCATGATATAATAGCAAAAGGTTACCGTAACACGGAACGCTTTACGTGGGCGCAATGTGCCGACGCGATTGCGCATACATTGATTCGCATGTAGGGAAAATTTCTATGAAAGAACAACGTCAATCATCACTTTTAGCACAGCGACGCGTGGCAATCGTACATGACTTTCTCGTCTATCCCGGTGGTGCGGAGAAGGTTCTTGGCGATCTCTTGGCGTTGTTCCCACATGCGCCGGTTTTTACGTTACTTTACGACAAAGATGGTATGGCACCGATGGCATCGATGTTGCATGGACGGCGTATCTACACGTCGTTTCTGCAGAAATTTCCACGATGGTGCCGACGACACATGCAATGGTTGATTCCGTTGATGCCAACAGCACCGGAAGTGTTTGATTTGCGTAATTATGACGTTGTTATTTCTTCATCTGGTGCGTGGAGTAAGGGTATCGTAACGCGTGTCTCTACTGTGCATGTGGCATACATACATTCACCGATGCGCTTTGTGTGGGATGAAAATGTGCGCTATGCAACGGCGCGAACAAAGAAACGGCCAGGATTTTTTATGCGAGCATTGTTCTCATATTTGCGCGTATGGGATTTTGAAGCGGCACAACGTCCGGATGTGTTGGTGGCGAATTCATGCTACACGCAACAGCGCATTGCAAAATTCTATCGGCGTGATGCCACTGTGGTTTATCCAGCAATCGCACCAATCATACATAAGACGAAATTGAAGCGTAGGGAACACTTTCTTATCGTTGCACGTTTGTCGGAGTATAAACAAGTACAATTGGCAGTTGATGTTTGTACGCGGTTACAACTGCCGCTAGTTGTTATTGGTGCTGGGCGTATGTACGACGTATTACGCAAGCGCGCTGGCGCAACTGTGCGTATCCTTGGTTGGCAGCCGGATGATGTATTAGCGCGTTACTATGCAACGGCACGTGCACTTCTGTTTCCGGCAGAAGAGGATTTTGGGCTTGTCATAGCTGAAGCGTTGTCATATGGTACACCGGTGATTGCTTATGGTCGTGGTGGTGCATTGGAGATGGTGGAGCCCGGCATAACCGGTGAGTTATTTTATGCACAGACACAGGAGGTGTTGGCAGATGGTATTCGTCGTTTTTTGGAGAAGGAGGCTGCCGGCGGTTATGATCGTGACGCAATGCACACAAAAGCACAGGCATTTAATGTACGTGCCTTTCATGATGGCATTCTTGATACAATAGAGAAAGCGATTGCGCAGCATGAGGCAACAAAGATTACGATAATATGACAATTATTGGTCATCATGTTGTACGAGAGCGGTTGGCGCAGATTTTGCGCAATGATGCAGTTGCGCATGTTTATGTGTTTTCCGGTCCGGCACAAATCGGTAAAGTGACGTTGGCGCGCGCATTTGCAACGGCGCTTGTTACCGGTGCAAAAAAATGTGATAACATTGTGACACACGTTGATATTGCGCATTTGCAACCGGCTACCGTGCAGTCAAAACACGGCGTGGTGCGTACGCGTGATATTGGCGTAGAACAAGTGCGTGATGTGATTGCGCGTGCAACACAAACACCATTGTCAGGGCGCTATCGTGTAATTATTATAGAAGATGCAGACCGAATGACGGTTGCTGCTCAAAATGCACTACTTAAAACATTGGAGGAACCTGCCACACAAACAGTGTTGCTTCTAACGGCGACGCGTTACGATGCATTGTTGCCAACGGTTCGCTCGCGTGTACATCATTTTGCACTGACACGTCTTGATGCCACGCAGATGAAGGAGATAGCCGCAACATTTTTTTCTGCGAATCGTGATTGTGTTGCGGCATGTCGCATTGCGCAAGGGCGCTATGGTGTTCTTGCAACAATAGCTAATGATAAAGCGCTTTTTGACTGGTATAAAAAGATGCTTACGCAGTGGGAACAGTTTAGTACAATGACGCTTGCACAGAAAGTGACGCTTGCACAGGATCTTGCACAGGACTTGTCTGTAGCGCAACGTGCGGTTATAGTGTGGATTGATCTTTGGCGTGCTCAGATTTATGATAGTGATGCACGGTGCAGTATTGCGCATAATCTCGCATTGGCACAGAATCTCTATCAAGATCTTACAGAAGGACGTGTCAATGCGCGTCTGGCACTGGAAAGTTTTCTCTTTAACGTAGCATAATGTATGAAGCATCGGCGATTACGGCAGACTTCAAAAGTTCCGCGTACGCGGAAACGAACCGTCAGATATCATGACGCACAGCACGTTTCGGCGTTTCGTCGTGTTATTTTTTGGTTTTTAGTCTGTGGTTATGTGGCACTTTGTGGGTGGATATTTTTCTTATGGGATGGTACACGTATTACGCAGATTGTTGTAACGGGAACGCAACGTGTGTCACAAGAACAATTAACACATGCGGTAGAGTCGGTATTGCATGGTCAGATTTTTAATAGTATTTCTCGGGCGCAATATGTGTTTGTGCATCCGGATGTTATTTCACAGGCGGTACGTTCTGTCAGTGGTGCTATACATAATGTTACCGTAACAAAACGTTTTCCTGCAACAGTTGTAGTTGCTGTGAAAGAATGGTCGCAGGTATATCTTTGGTGCATGGAAAGAAGTAATCAATGTGCTCTTTTGGAAGATGATGGTCGCCTCGGTCGTGTTGTTGAGCCTGATGATGCAATCGTACGTGATAATACAGTTATTACCATACGTGATCGAGGGACACAGCAGGTGACAGCGTTTGGTCCCACATCACTGACGCCACAGTTTTTGGCGCAATTATCTAC
>CAZGWO010000036.1:0-6159 GCA_964528835.1 uncultured Pseudobdellovibrionaceae bacterium | reverse complement strand
AAACACGTGCGTTACTGTGCGCGATGGTAATTGTGAGTGTACCGGAAAGATTTTCAAAGAAAAACACGTGTTTTCCCGGTGTCGTAATGGCAATTTCTGTGTTTAGCGTTGTGAGTTTATGAAACATATATTACTACGATGATGTCGTTTTTGGTGTGGTGACGAGATATGCGAAGTTTTTTGTTTGTGCGAGAACAGTGCCGGCAGCTACAACTTTTGGCGCGTACTCTAGTGGTTCGATGTAGCGCCGCGCTTCGTGGAGCACTTTTGCTACGAGATCTTTGTGGGGAAGCGGAATTGTTGTACGTGCACCGGCACGAAGGGCTGTGGTACCGCCAACCATTGTGAGAAGATCACGTTTTGTATGGTGTGGAAATTTGCGCATAAGACCGAGGAATGTATCACCTCGTTCGATAACATAATGCGCTTCTTCGGTAAAAACACGATCCCTAATAGCGGCAATTTTTTGCATCATGAGAGTTGTAAAACGTTCGTAGGTAATATTATGTCGTTCTTTTTTTGATAGTGCGAGGCTGGCACCGGTGTTGTATGCGGTAATTGCAAGCATGGCACTGTTGTAGCGATTGTATTCTTCACGGAGGAGTGTTGCGGCAATTTGTGCACTAAAGAGTGGGTCATTGAGAAGCTTGTGCATAATTGTCTTGCGAAGCGTGCGGTCGCGCAGTGCTGCAGGGTTGTTCGGTTTGATTCCGAGAAGTGTGCGCTGAAGGTCTGGTGTGTTTTTGAGGACGCCGAGTGCAGTGTGTAATTTAATTTGGTATGGACCAAGTGCGTTGGATCGTGATGTGATACCGGTGCGGAAGAACGATTCTTGCAGCGGTAATCCAAAGGCAACTTTTGCACTAAAGCCGTTTTTCGCAAATATTTTTGCGATTTTTTCCGGGTGTGATTGCGTGATACGGAGTGCGCCATCAAGAAAATCATTATGTTCATGGCGTTCATGATAGGTTTGGAGGTGGTGTAATTGCGCATTATATGTAGCTTGCGCCAATGCCATACCATCTTTCGGAAACGGCTGATCGTTCGTGATGTGCCATGTGATAGTGTGAAATCCCGGTGGGAGCTCTTTATGTTCTGTGTTGTGCTGGTGTTCTTTATAGATCGCGGGAAATGCAACAGCCGCGGTTGCAGCGGTTGCCATGTTAATGAAACGACGACGATCGATATCAGCGGGTTTTTCATGTGATGATATGTTGTGTGTTTTTTTGTCCATAGGTTATCCAATACTATTTTCCATTTCCATAGTGATGAGGCGGTGGAGTTCAATGGCGTACTCAAAAGGAATTTCGCGTGCGACGCGTTCAATGAAACCATTGACGAGGAGGCCACGCGCTTGCGCTTCGGTGAGGCCGCGCGCGATGAGATAGAAGAGTTGTTCTTCGTCAAGGCGCGTTACGCTCGCTTCATGCTCGGCGCGTGCTGTGCGGTTGTGGACGGTAATGGTAGGGTAGGTATCGGAGCGGGATCGGTCGTCCATAAGGAGCGCGTCGCACTGTACGAAGCTGCGGGCGTTGCGTGCGTTTTTGCCCATAAAAACGAGACCGCGGTAGGAACTGCGTCCGCCGCCTTTTGAAATGGACTTTGCAATAATGCGGCTACGCGTCTCCGGTGCGAGGTGGACCATCTTGGCGCCGGCGTCTTGGTGTTGGTCTTTATTTGCCAGTGCGATAGAGAGGACCTCGCCGCGCGCGCGTCGCCCAACGAGGTGGACAGCGGGGTATTTCATTGTCACGCCACTACCGAGGTTGCAATCCACCCATGCCACAGTTGCGTCGGCGGCTGCGCTGGCGCGCTTGGTTACGAGGTTGTAGATGTTCGTACTCCAGTTTTGCACCGTGGTGTAGCGCACGTGCGCACCTTTGAGTGCAAAAACTTCCACAACGGCGGCATGCAGGGAGGCGCTGCCGTAGGTTGGCGCGGTGCAACCTTCCATATAGTGGACATCGGCGCCTTCATCGGCGATGATGAGTGTGCGTTCAAACTGTCCAAAGCGCTCGGTATTGATGCGGAAGTACGCTTGCAGTGGCATGGTGACTTTTATGCCTTTGGGCACGTAGACGAAGGAGCCGCCACTCCAGACGGCACCATTGAGTGCAGCAAAGGTATTGTCGCTATCGGGAATGAGTGTGCCGAAGTACTGCTTGACAATATCCGGATATTTTCTGACAGCCGTGTCCATATCACAGAAAATGACGCCTTGGCGTGCGAGTTCTTTGTTGATACTTTCATAGACGACCTCGCTTTCGTACTGCGCGCTCACGCCGGCAAGCCACTGTTTCTCATGTGCCGGCACACCGATGCGGTCATAGGTTTCTTTGACTTCTCGCGGGAGATCGTCCCATGAGGAGTGTTGCGCATCAGTTGCGCGGAGGTAGTAGATAATGTCGTCAAACTTAATGCCGGAGAGGTCGGCGCCCCAGAGCGGGAGCTTTTTTGTGCGGAAGGTCTTGTAAGCGTTGAGTCTTCGCGCGCGCATCCACGCCGGTTCTTTTTTGAGGGTGCTAATCTTTCTGATCACGCGCGCATCAAGACCGCGTTCTGTCTTTGCGACGAACACCTCCGGCATGGCGAAGTCATGCTTCTCGGTGATTTGCGTGTTGTTGATTGTCTGTGTCATCGTGGTAGTATAACATGGCATTGCATTTTCGTGGAGAGTTATGTATCCAATATGGTATGATAGATGTGGAATTTTTTTGAGAGAATTATGGTACAATTAAGTGTGCATAAAATAAGCGTAGTTGCGGATGAGAAGGAGCGTGCTGCGGTACTGGCGGTGATTGATGCACGGCGTGTATACTATGAGAAACTTTTTGGGGGTGATAACGCGACAGTAGATATTCGCATACGATATGAAGGTGCTTATCCGTTACGTATCCAGATTCAATTTGTGCCGGTCGGCGCACCGCCGGTAGTTATTAACGTTTCCAGTTATAAGGATGCGGTTTCTGCGACAAAGTATGCTTTAATGAAATTGCGCCGCGTAGCAAGGCATTACTTCATCAAGTCGCGCCGCCGGAAAAATGCAAGAAATTATAAGTAATCAGAACACCACGATGATTGATTCACTCTTTTCTGTTCTTGTGCAGCAAGATGTGCAGCAGTTTCATATGATTGGGTATGTATTGGCGTTCTTTGGTGCGTTCACGGAAACAATTATTGGATTATCATTTCTTGTGCCAGGGTCGTTTATTCTTCTGGCGTTGAGCGCACTTGCACAACAAGGGTACATTAGTTTTGCGGGCGTGCTTATCGTTGCAATTATTGGTGCAATTATTGGAGATAATATTGCATATTTTTTGGGACGTCGTTATGGTAGCGCATGGTTATATACGAAAAAGAACCATTTTATCGCACGGCAGTATGTTCAGCGTGCAGAAAAGCTTTTTGCGCGATATGGTGCGTGGGGTGTATTTTTTGGACGTTTTTTTATAGGGCTTAAGGAGACAATTCCGCTTATTGCCGGATCTGTTGGCATGCGCCGGAGGACATTTTTTTTGTATAATGTTCTCGGATCTATTGGGTGGGGCATACTATGGGGCGGTGTCGGCTATATTTTTGCACACTCACTGGAACAGGCACATCTCTGGATTACACGTGCAGGGTTTATTGTGCTATTTTTGGTCATTCTCTTTATCGTTAGCTATGGTGTGCGGACAGTGTTTATTGTGTACGGTCGGCGCATTGTAAATTTTACGCTGTCACTAAGTCATTCTATTGTGAGGGCGATTGTGACAAATCGTGATGTACGTCATTTCGTACAGTCACATAAACGCGGTATTGAATGGATACATCGTCGGTGGGATCGTACACATTTCTTTGGACGGCCGTTGACGCTACTGACGATTGTTGGACTCTATATTGTCAGTTTAATTGCCGGCATTGTGGAAGACGTTGTACGTTCCGGTGTTATGACATATGTCGACGTACGCGTTTCTGACTTGATGACAATCTTCTATCATGATGAACTTTTTTCGTTTTTCTATGCTATTACTACGTTTGGAAGAGCCGGTTTTGCCGGTGCGGCAATCGTGTGCACGGGTATCATACTGTGGATTTATCGGCGTAACGCACTGTTAATTGGACTTTTTGTTAGTACTATTGGCGCTGCCACTACAACGAAAGTTGCAAAGATCTTCTTTGCACGCATGCGTCCGGAAGCTGCGCTAATTACGGAACATTCGTATTCATTTCCCAGTGGCCATGCAACGATTGCTGTTGCATTCTATGGATTCTTAACCTATATCGCAATACGATTCTTGCGCACATGGCGATGGCGTATTAATCTGTTATTCATCGGAACAGTCCTTATCGGACTTATCGGATTTAGTCGAATTTATCTTAACGTTCATTACGTGAGTGACGTTTTGGCGGGTTTTTTGGTCGGCGCCTTGTGGCTTACAATTGGTATTAGTATTGTTGAGTGGGCGCAGTATAATCGGATTCATTTTTTGCGACGTACGCATCTGTTACGTATGCGTCGTGGCGTTGTTTTGGTCTGTGGCACGGTACTGATTGGCATGTACGGTTTTTTCATTCTTCACGCGCCGGCATATCACGTTGTTCGCGTGCAACGTGCGGTGCATGATATTGCCAATATTCAAGAAATGTTGATACGATTTAAACGTGATGATATCGCTTATACAGAGACGCTTGCACGTACACGGCAAGAACCACTAAGCATTATTATTCTTGCGGCCAATGACCGACAATTGATTGAGACATTCAAGGCGGCACGGTGGCTCTTGGCAGATGACATTACGCCACGTTCACTTTTACAATGGGCACGTGCCGCTACCGTACAAGGCGCTTATCCGACAGCACCGATGACACCGAGTTTTTGGAGTGGTCGTGTACATGATTTTGGTTTTCAGAAAGCATTTGAGGGTGGAGATACGGCACGTAAACGTCACCATGCGCGATTCTGGCGGACAGATTTTCGTATTGATGGGCTGCGTGTTTACGTTGGTACGGCGAGTTTTGATAAAGGTGTAAAGTGGGGCATTACGCATATTATTGATCCTGCGATTGATGTGGAACGTACATTGATTAAGCATGATCTTATGGCAACCGGTAGTGTTATAATGGAATCACAGGTGCCATTCGTTGATCCTGTACTTGGTAAGAATTTTGTTGGTGATCCATTTTTTACCGATGGAAATATTATTGTTCTGAAAATCAGACAAAAAGAATAGTCCTGCTATGTGTGGTACCGAGAGTTTAGAGTGATGAAAATCCACTTCGTTCGATTGTTTTTGCAAGTGTAGCATCGCCTTTGTGTGTGATACGTCCGTTCTGGATGACAATAGTTTGATCCGGTGTGAGGTAACGGAGAATGCGTGTTGCATGCGTGATAATAATGAGAGTTTTCTTTGTTCCGGTAATATATTTTTTGAGGAAGCGTGCAATTGTTTTGATCGCGTCTACGTCAACGCCGGTATCAATCTCATCCAAAAAGATGTAGTCAGGATCAAGGAGTGCCATCTGTAACACTTCCATTTTTTTACGTTCACCACCGCTAAAGCCATCATTAAGTGAGCGATTGAGAAGTTCATCAGGAATATCCAATGCCTTAGCATAACGTTCAAGGTTTTCTTTGATAGTAAGTGCTGTGTGATTAGTGTTTTTGCAAGCGACGCGCATAAGATCACGTACCGTAACACCTGGCAGTGCCAGTGGCGATTGATGAGAGAGAAAGATGCCGGCGTGAGCGCGCTTGTCAGCGCTCAGATGCTCAATATGAATAGCATTTTTACCGATACCACGCGTAATCGTTGCGTTTTTATCTAGTGTAAATATTGGATCACCCATGACAGTGCGAGCGAGTGTAGATTTACCGGAACCATTTGGTCCCATGATGGCGTAGACTTTGCCGGCACGGAAGGTAATGGAGATATTGTGGAGGATCGTTTTTTTATCAACGGAAACGGTGAATTTTTTGAGTGAGAGCATAGCGGTGATAAATTTTACAAAATGCCTTCATATAACTATAGCATAACTGTGTTGTGGTACAATGAAAAGTATGAAAACGATAACTCCATTTTCTGACAAGATTCTCTTCTTTGATGCGGAATTTACATCGCTGGAATATGAGAAGAGCGCACTGCTTTCATTTGGTGCGGTAACACTTGCCGGCGAGAC
>CAZGWO010000035.1:0-6220 GCA_964528835.1 uncultured Pseudobdellovibrionaceae bacterium | reverse complement strand
GCGCCTGTCGTAGCAACGTCGTCAACGAGCAGGATATGCTTGCCAGTAACGGCATCTTGATTGGTGACAGTAAAAGCATTTTTAAGGTTATGTATGCGCTCACTGCGCAGTGTTGTGTGTGCTTGTGGTGACGTGTAGCGTGTGCGTGTAAGGGCTGTTATTATAATTGGTACTGAGAGAGGTGGCGCGATCTGTGGTGCAATAACACGCGCGAGGTCATGCGATTGATTAAAGCCACGCCAGCGTAAGCGTTGCGGATGAAGCGGTACGGGAATAATAATATCTGGCAATGGGAGCGGTGTAGCGGCAATGCGTTGTGCCAGAATATGGCCCAGCGGATGAGAGAGTTCGCGGATGAAAGTATATTTATAATGGTGGATAACTTTTGCTAAGAGATGATGATTGCTACTGTTGTATGTGGTGGCGATGAGCATGCTACGTAGTGGCGTGGCACCACGGCAGTGTGCGCAAAGGTTACCGTAGGGCGTCGGTGTTTTTTTGCAATGGTAACAAATTTGTTGAATGTTGTTGTGAACAATGCCATTACGGCATGGATCACAAAGCCACGTACCATATGCACCACAACAGAGGCAACGTCGTGGCGCGAGTACATCAAGAATAAGTGTAGTAATGCGTGAAAGTGTACTGTGCATAAAAGAAACGTCTAAGGACGTTTTGGTGTACGCACAGTAATTGTGATTGTGTCACTTTTACCATGTGCATGCAGTGTGAGTGGCCGTTGTTGATGTGTAAGAATCTGTTGCGCAAGAGGGTCTTCCAAATATGTGCGTAATGCGTGTCGGATACCACGTGCGCCAGCGTCGGCGTTTTCAGTAATTGCTTTGCGTGCAATAATTGATGCGACTGTTGGTGTCGTTGTGAGGCGTATATTGGTTGAGGCGAGAGATTTTTTGAGTGCGCGAATTTCTGTACGTGCAATGCTTGTGAGTGTTGCACGTTCGAGTGGGCGAAAAACAATAATATTATCAAGGCGATTGAGAATTTCCGGTTTAATTGTATCACGCAACTCTGCAAGAACGCGCGTTTTTGCGCGATTGAATGATGTCATCATTGATGTACGCTCGGTATGTGTAAAGCCGACATGTGCGCTTTTAGTAAGTGCATCGGTACCGATATTGGATGTAAGAATGATAATAGCATGACGAAAATCTGCAATGTCGCCGGTAGCGTCTGTTAATGTGCCGGTGTCAAGAATTTGCAGAAGTAAGTTGAGGGCGTTTGGATGCGCTTTTTCAATTTCATCGAAGAGTACAACGCTGTACGGATTCGTGCGAATTTGTTCCGTTAACGTGCCACCGTCGCCATGACCGATATAGCCGGCTGGTGCACCGAGAAGTTTTGCAACAGTATGTTTTTCACTTAGTTCACTCATGTCAATACGGATAAGTGATTTGTCATGTGTAAAGAGTGTTTGCGCAAGTGTTGTTGCGGTAAGGGTTTTGCCGACACCGGTCGGACCAAGAAAAAGAAATGATCCGGTTGGGCGCTCTGACGGCGTGATACCGGCAAAGCTACGTAGAAGAGTTTGTGTAATTGCTTTGACTGCATCATCTTGTCCAATGATGGTTTTTTGCCATTGTGTGAGGTTTTTATGGAGAGCATTTGGTGTAGTAGTGAGGACCTTGTGGAGTGGAATTTTTGCGAGACGCGCAACGGCGTGTGCTATGTCAGTAATTGTTAGCGCACGTACAGTATCCTTTTTGGCAAGTTCTTTTTTTTGCTTTGTGATTTGCGCATGTATGACAGCTTCTTTATGACGCAATTGTAATGCGAGACCATAGTCTTCATTGTTGATTGCATGCGTTTTTTGTGCAATGATATTGCGGTATGTACGTTCGAGGAGAATGAGCTTTTTATAGCGGTCATCATGGGTTGCGTTGGCGCGTAGATGTGCTGCTGCCTCATCTAAAATATCAAAAGCTTTATCCGGCAAATGTCGTGTCGGTAAGTAGCGGATACTCCAATCAACGATTTGCGTAATGTGTTTTGGCGTAATGGTGATGTTATGAAAACGTTCGTAGTAGGAACGTACGCCAGTAAGAATAGTGATGCATTCATCACGTGATGGTTCAGCAATGGATACAACGTGAAAACGTCGTGCAAGAGCCGTGTCTTTACTGATGTGTTTTTTGTATTCCTTTGGTGTTGTTGCACCAATCATGCGCAGTGTGCCACGACTCAGTGCTGGTTTGAGAATATTTGCAACATCAAGAGAACCTTGCGTATTGCCAGCGCCAACAATCATGTGTAGTTCATCAATGAAGAGGATAATTGTTGAATCTTGTTGCGTAACTTCAGCGATGAGATCTTTGATACGTGCTTCAAATTCACCACGATATGTTGTGCCCGCAACGAGATCGGCAAGATCAAGTGTGAGAATGCGTGCATTCAGGAGTGGTGCTGGCACATCACCGTTACGAATACGTTGTGCAAGACCCTCTACAATTGCTGTTTTGCCGACGCCTGGTTCACCGATAAGAAGTGGGTTACTTTTTTCTTTACGCATGAGAATCGTGATGATGTCGGCAATGCTTTTATCGCGTCCGATGAGTGTGGTATTGTGTGTTGTGGTGGAGAGATCTGTCGTAAAGTGTTCCAGAGTAGATTCTTCACCGTCTTCTCCCGTTTGTGTAGCGGTATTGCCGATAAGTTGTGCGAGTTGTGTGATGGGGTTATCACCATATGGTATTTGTATGCTATCACCGGCACCGTCATTATTTATATTATACGGTACATTGTGATGAATTTTCTTCAGGAGCGCTTGAATAACTGTGTCTTTGGTTTCCAATATGGCATGAGCAAGGTGCTCTGTGCCGACGTAAGCATTACCTGCTGTGCCAGCAATTTTATATGCACGCACAAGTGCGTCTTTTAATTGTGTGCTAATCATTGGTGTACAGGTATCGCACGTTGATTTGTTGCGCTTGATGTATGGTAAAAGTATTTGCGGTGTCAGTGATAATGTTGTGAGAAAGTGCGCACCGGCAGAACCTTTCTGATGTGTAATAGCATAGAGAAGGTGAACAATATCGACAGTGCGATGGTCATATTCTTGTGCAATGTTACTTGCGGTAATGAGTGCACGTCGTGCATGATGTGTTAATTTGTCAGGGAAGATATTACTTTTCATAGAGCTACTTTTCATAGAGCTAAAAAGAGATAAGTGAAATAAAGATTGCATGTAAGTATATATATTGTGCCGTTTTTACCAAAAGATGTCAATTTTTATATAAGCAATGACAAAATTGATTGGCATTAGATGGATTGTTACACCGGTATAAATCTTTGATGGTAAACCTAACACCTTGTGCTATAGATCGTAGTGCAGTTTCTTCACATAAGATTTTGAATTGTAATTAAAAAGGCTTGACAAAAAATTATTGCGCGATAAACTGGAAATAGTTAGCACTCATAACTTTGGAGTGCTAAATGGGAAGTATAATTGTTAACACAGAAATACTATGGCAAAAGATCTTGCATATGGCGCAGATGCGCGAAAGAAGATGAAGGAGGGTGTTGATAAGGTTGCTGATGCCGTCAAGGTAACGATTGGCCCAAAAGGTCGTAACGTAGTCCTTGACAAAGGTTTCGGTGCACCGACGGTAACAAATGATGGCGTATCAATTGCAAAAGAAATTGCGCTGGAAGACAAATTTGAGAATATTGGTGCAAGCCTTGTGAAGGAGGTTGCTGATAAAACCAATGATGCTGCTGGCGATGGTACGACAACATCCACTGTTATTACGCAGGCACTTGTAACGGAGGGACTTAAATATGTTGAGACGGGTATTAATCCGGTCGGTATTCGCAAAGGCATGGAGGCGGCAAAGACGGCTGTGATTACAGAACTTAAGAAACGTGCGAAGCGTATTTCTACACGTGATGAAGTTGCACAGGTTGCAACGATCAGTGCGGAGAGTGAAGAGATGGGCGCAATGATTGCTGATGTAATGGAGACAGTTGGGAAAGATGGCGTTGTGACAGTAGAGGAGTCGCAGACGTTCGGCCTTTCTAAAGACGTTGTTGAAGGTATGAACTTCCGTAATGGTTATGTATCACCGTACATGATCACAGACACAGAGAGTCAGCGTGCAGAACTTAAAGAACCGGCAATTCTCATTACTGATAAGAAGATCAGTGCAATTAAGGAGATTTTGCCACTTCTTGAGGGTCTTGCGCAGAGTGGTAAGAAAGAGCTGGTGATTATTGCGGAAGATGTGGATGGTGAGGCATTGGCGACACTGGTTGTTAACAAGATTCGTGGCGTGATGAATACACTTGCGATTAAGGCGCCAGAGTTTGGCGATAATCGTAAGGCAATGCTTGAAGATATCGCAATCCTGACGGGCGCAACGGTGATCAGCGAAGATAAGGGTATGAAGCTGGATAGTGTTGGTATGGAAGTGCTCGGTAGTGCGCAGAAGGTAATCGCATCAAAAGATGATACAACGATCGTTGGTGGCGGTGGTACAAAGAAGGCAATCAAGCAGCGCGTGGAAATGATTCGTGCACAAGTGGAAGCGGCAGAGTCTAGCTATGATCGTGAACGTCTGCAGAAGCGCGTTGCGAAGCTTGCCGGTGGTGTAGCGGTAATTCGTGCTGGTGCGGCGACAGAAACAGAATTGACGTATGTCAAACACAAGTTGGAAGATGCGCTTGCTGCAACGAAAGCAGCAATCGAAGAAGGTGTTGTTGCTGGCGGTGGCACGGCTTTGGTAAAGGCGAGTGTTGCCGCAATGAAAGTAATGCCACAGGACGCTGACCATGACTTTATTGCTGGTTATAAGGCGCTTTTGGCAGCGATTACTGCACCACTGCGTCAAATTGTCGACAATGGCGGTGAGCGTGATGCTGCCGTTGTGCTCAATGAAATAATAAGTGGTAAGGGCGCACTCTATGGTTACGATGCCGGCAAAGACGTTTACCGTGAGAATATGGTAAAAGCTGGTATTATTGACCCATTGAAGGTGACGCGTACAGCGCTGGAGAACGCGGTATCTGTTGCGGGATTACTCTTGACAACAGAGGCGGCAGTTACAGATCTGCCGGCGCCGGAAAGCGCAGCTGCACCGGCAGCGCCATCGATGGGTGGCGGGATGCCGGGTATGGGCATGATGTAGCAGGAGAACCGTGCAAAAAGATAAAATCGCTCGCTCTTTTGGATGTGAGCGATTTTTTTATTTTTTATCTTAATAGGGGAAGATTATATAGTACGTAAATAGTATTGCATGGTGAAATGTTTGCGTATACTTTTGTGTTCTTGCATAGTAACAGTATTGTGTATTTTGATATTTTTTAGTGTAGCAAGTATTAAATACGCATTGTAAGAGTTAACATTATAGACGCGTTTATGTTCACGTGATATACTAGTACATACTAAGTTTGTTAAATATATGAATACTATGGCATTGGATCAGGAAACATTAACAAAGTTGCGCATGAAATTGGAAGCAGAGAAAAGACGTATTGAGGCGGATCTTGAAAAGATTGCACAGAAGACATCAGATGGAAATTTCACGGCAAAGTTTCCGGACGATATCGGTGACCGTGTTGATGAAAATGCGACTGAAGTAGAAGAATTTGCTGATAATGTTGCTGTTAGCGATACATTAGAGGCACAGCTCAAGGACATTAATGATGCACTTGCGAAGATGGATACCGGTACCTATGGCATTTGCGAGAAGACGGGGAAAGAAATCCCGATTGCACGTTTGCAGGCATATCCGGCAGCGCGCACAGTTGTTGATGCGTAGTCTATGGTAGCAAGGCGCCGACAAGCAGTGTTTCTTTTCTTGGGGGCACTGTTTTTGGTTGTTGCAGATCAGTTGACAAAGGTATGGGCGCGTGGCAGTGAAGGTGAAGTGCTGTGCAATGACGGTATTGCGCTAAGTGCGCCACTGCCGTACGCGATGACCATCGGTGCGTCCGTTATTATTTTGATACTCTTGAGCATCTGGTTATTGCGTCATCGCACACATGCGCTGAGTGAGCGAATTGGCTTGACGCTGGTGATTGCCGGCGGGATTGGTAACCTCATTGATCGTATTATCTTTGGTTGCGTGACAGATTTTGTGGATTTCTTTACGTTTTGGCACTTTAATCTTGCCGATACGTTGATTGCTGCGGGGATCGCTGCGATCTTGTGGCACATGATTGTTGTTGTGCCGGCGCAGCAACGGGTTTGTGAACGTGAGTAGAT
>CAZGWO010000034.1:0-6254 GCA_964528835.1 uncultured Pseudobdellovibrionaceae bacterium | reverse complement strand
CGCAAAGAACTTCACCGTCTCGTAGTTGGAGATGCTAAACTGCACGCTCATATGCGCCGGAATTCCGACCGCGTTGCAGTAGTTGATCGTCGCGAAATCAAACGCGATGACCGCGTCCACGCCGTTGGCTTTAGCGGCATCCACCAGTTTTTTCATGATCGTAATGTCGTGGTCGTACAGCAGCGTGTTAACCGCCAAGTACGCCAGTACACCGTTGTCGTGACAGATCTGCGCAATTTTCGCCAGGTCCGCCAACGTAAAATTCGCCGCTGCCTTGGCGCGCATATTGAGCTGTGTGACACCGAAATACACACTGTCCGCACCCGCATTAATTGCCGCTGCTAAACTTTCATAGCTCCCGGCCGGCGCCATAATTTCCGCTTCATTTGGAGCAATCATACGTCATATCATTCATGAATAATACCTCCATCTTGCCACATTTGCCCGGATGAGTAAAGAACGCTAAAATAACAATATACAATAATCGCAATGTTATGCTAAAGAAAATTCTCCATACAATTGATCGTTCTTTTGACGCGGGAAACTATGAAAATTTCCGCCTCAACGAATTTCTTCTTGTCGCAAACACCTTTCTCCTCTTTGTGACGATGTTGATTATTATGCATGACCTCCACTGGATTATTATTCCGCAAAAAACAAAGCATGCTATTGAATTACTGGAAATCGGCTTTGGCATTTTCTTCCTTATTGAATTTATCTTACGTATGATTTACACATATATTCCCGATAAGAAACTCTTCACGTTTTACCCTATTCTTCAGGCACTTGTTATTCTCTCTCTTCTTGCGCCAACGCTTATTAATATCGCATTTCTACGCATTATTGTTTCAATTAAAATGCTTAAGCTCTATCACATGCGTCGCGATGAACAACGACAACTCGCCAATAATCCAGCGTTCATTGAAGGCGATACACTTATTGAACGTGCCACGCGACCACTTGAGGTAGCTGTTGAAACTGTCACGCATACCGCCGGCAAAGCCGCACAAAAGATTGCGCACGCGACACCAGCAAAAGACAACACGAAACACGACTAACCTCTGTGCAAAAAAAAAACCGGTAGTACTACCGGTTTTTTCTGCGCAATATTCTACAGAGATTTGCCTTTCAGATAGCCATAATCCGGTTAACAGTAGAATGTACTATCATCATTTCTCATCTATCCAGGAGATAAACACTTCTCCCGTTTTGAGGATAGAATCCAAACTTACCCATTCATGCGCCATGTGGTTACCCTCACCGTACGAACCGAAGTTAACGACAGGCGCACCAACCGCCTCACCGAGAATTGCCGCGTCATTGTAGCCCGCCAACGCGGGATCGCCGCATTGAATATCTACACCGGCGCGCTCCCGTGCCAGTGCGCACAGCTGCGTCACGACACTCTCGTCAGTTTGACGCGTTGGATGGTCCAAACTAATACTTGCCGCTTCTACAGTCAATCCCTGTGCCTCCACAAATGCGCGCAGTATTGCCAAAAAATCGTCCCCGCGTCGCACGAGATCACTGTTGCGAATTGCCACTGTAGCACGCACGATATCCGGAATCATACCTGCTTGTGTTATGATATCACTGTCATCACCACGCACACCACATTCAATGCGCGCAATCGTTGTCGTTGTCTTTCCCAGCTTTGTCGTTACGCCGATTTCTCTTTCAAACTGCACAAATGCTGCGTAGAATAATTTTACCGCATCCACGCCCTGATGTGGGCGCGAACTGTGTGCTCGCTGTCCGCGCACAGTCATATCAAAAACCACAATACCGCGCGCACTATGTACCAAGTTGAACCGTGACTCCGGAGAGATGATGATTTCCGGTGACAAATGCATCACACCATCCATTGCCGCTGCCGACAGCTCCTCAATACCCCTCTGCGCATATTCTTCGTCGCCATAAATAATCAGTGCCACATTCTCCGGGTTCGTAGTATATTTTAGGGCCAATAAACTCGCAACAATACCTCCTTTCATATCCTTTGTACCCAATCCCTATACTTTATCGCTGTCACTGGCTATAACCGTATGATCCGGACGCGATGGCGGCATTGTATCCGCATGACACGCAAGAACAACTTTTGGTTTTGATGTCATACTACAGATAACATGCGGAACCGTTAATGTCGGATACTGTGTTATATTGTACTGCGGACAATTTTTCTCCAACCAACTGACAATATACTTCACCACTGCGGTTTCACGTTCTAGTGTCTCCGCGCCATGTGATGGAATAGCAACCAAATCTCACAAGAGCTTTTGCGCCTCTTCTCTCCTGTCGTGTTGTTCCATATATTTATTACTCAAAGTATCAATTATTTTTCCCACTCACTTATTATATCAAAAGGAATCCGCAGGATCCATGTGCGCTCCAGAATAAAACAGATCCCATTTTATTCTGCGCACTTCTCCATAAATCTTTGCTAGTGACGGGATGAATGGCGATAGCGTGAATATGCCCATATTGGCACATCTCTTGCGCAATTTTCCCTCCAGTCCGGCCACACTTCTGCCGAAACCAACCTTTCCCTGTCAGCGTGACGCCCTTGGCGCCGCTGGAGTGTGCCGCCTTGATGACCCAACGCTTCTTTCCCGCGCCCAACTGCCCTACTGTTTGCAGGGCCTGTGTGAGCAAAGGTTTCGCATCGGACATTTTTTTCCAAACAACGTCTGTGCCACTATCATTAACTCCTACAGCAACACAGACATTCTTATTATCGCTGATACGGCACAATATAGTTGGTGCAAAGACCTCTTGCACAGTCCTCACGCCCAACATCTGCGCCATCGCAACCCATACGAATGACTCATATATGCTCACGCCATAGGGGTTTATTACCCGCATAACACGAGAGAGGTCAATCGGCTCACGCACATGACGGATAATCGCGCTGTATGCACGCGCGCTATCCCATATCTCCAGTGGAAATAAGTGGAAATTACCACCACGAGCACGAACTAGTCGCGCAAGGTAACTATGTGATGAAACATTTCCATACTGAAGTGTGGAAATGATGCCTTTCACCCCATGTCCCGCCGCCAATCTATTGATGTAAACATCGTGCTGTTTATCACCAAATTGACGCGCATAATGCGCATGATATGCCATGCCCAATGGCATGAAATTCGGGTCGCAGATCCATGGGCGCCCATTGTGCGACAACACATCAATACGCGCCAATGACTCCGGAACAATCATATCCCTCAGACTTGCGACTGCACCAGGTATACCAAGCGTATCGCGTATGTCTGGTGATATATAGTCGGTTATTCTCCACCCTAACGCACTGGGTACAAAATCCTGTACGAACGCGATATATTCTAATAACGCATCACGTACAGTATTTTGATCAAACGGTACTGAAACTACACCACCACATGGCAACCCCGCGCGCATCCCACGCGTCGTGTCGTCGATGATGTAGAGCGAATTATTATAGTACTTCCGCGCACCTCTACAGAGATTCGCCTTTCAAGTAGTCCTGATTCAGCTGGTAACGCAGCACACTGTACGCTCTGTGTGGTATGACACTCTGGAGCTCCTGCGCGATTTTTTCTGTGATGACGCCCTGACTTGCGCGTTTTGCACTCAGCTTCACTATCGCCATTACCACAGTGTCATCCAGCAGCGGCGCACTCACGATCGCAGAGAGGCGCCTTGCTTCATCCGTCCTTAACTGTCTTTGGCGCCATGCAACATGATCACACACAGTATCACAATCTACAGATGTGACATTTTTTGCATCAATTTTACCAGAATTTGTTAGTTTCCATGTATGTCTAATGATGCCGAGGATGCCGGCTTTCTCAAGGACGTCCACATCGTGCACGACCTGCGCTTCCAGACTCTTCGGCGCCACCGTACCCTCATGTGACGCAACGCATTCAGCAGCAGCTTCGCGATCATGTTGCGACATGTCAATGTCGCGCAGCAGCGCGAGAACGATTTCCTTATTTGTATCATAATCATAGTCATTGCCAGATGGTAGCGCTGTATCATGCAACCACGACCCCGCAACTGCTACCGCGACATTCGCACCAACCTTCTGTGCGAGGTACCGCGCAAGTGCCGCAGATCGCCGTAGGTGTTGATTACCTTTTGACTTGCCACCGAAAGCGACATCATGGTCAATTTCAATACCAAGTTCCTCTATCGCACGAAGACTCTCTTCTGTAATCATAAGTGTTCCATTTATTAAATTGAAATAGGCTATACTATGCAGTATAGCCTATAATAACATTACATGTTAATAACGTCACTCGCTTTCATCTCTGGAATGAGAGCAGATATGACCATCTCAGCCATAAAAAATGCATCCCCGTTCTCACTGTTCAGAGAAAGAGCATTCTCGCTCTCACTAAAGTCATCAAATAGATCCGAGAACTTTCGATAAAATGAAAGCGTCTGCTCCGTAGTGAGAATGTGCCCTTTGCGAGGCTCAATCTTTATGCGCCTCTTAACAACTTCCTCACTGCAGAGGACATGGACCCAGCGGACATCAATTCCATGATGTGAACACTTTCGCGTTATATGATTACGAAGATAATGGCGATGAAACACCTCCTCCGCAATAACATAATCACACTCATCAAAAAATGCAATTGCCCTTTGAATCATTGATTCGTAATATTGCTCTCGTATATCATCGGGGTCAATATCACGTGTCAGATCTTTCGAGTCAATAACTTCCCGTTTGATGTCGTCAATATCCATATGCGTCGCGCGTGGCGACAATAGAGCATTTAATGCTCTCGCAACCGAAGTTTTTCCCACAGCAGGAAGTCCCGCAATGCAAATCATTACTTTCATCATTTACTCTCCTCTAGGTGATGTTTTGCTTTCATAAGATCCTAAAAAACGGAGCGGCTGCAGGGATATACCAAGTGCACAGAACTCATTCCAAACATTTCTCATTTTTGAATCAGAAATGTATCCTTCTACTTCAATCATAAATGTATACTCCCACTCTTTACCGTAAATAGGGCTTGGATGTATGAGTAATACGCTGATGCCTTTTCTAGCAAAAAGACCCAACGTTTTGTGAATAGCTCCAATCGCATCATGCTCGAAATTTGACAAAAAGCATGTACGAAAGTGCTTTCCCGACATGAAACGTCCTTGCTTCTTACGAACCCAAAACCGCGTTTTACTGCTCTTGTGATCAACCATATTTTCTCCACCAAAATCATAGAGATTGCCGTACGATTTTAATGCCCGAAATGAGGCTAGTGCCGCCACAGAACCATCTGACTCTGAGGCAACCATCGCAGCTTTAGATGTAGAATCAACAATACGGAATTCTATGCCGTATTTCTTGCATAGTCGCTCTACCAGATTGGAACATTGGTTGATGCCAACTTGATGCGAAGCAATGCTCTTGATATCCTCAATTGCAACACCAATTTGAGCAATCAAACGCATATCAATTGGCACCACTTCTTCACCGCAAATTTTCAGTCCATATTGAGCATCGATACGTTCAACGGAGCGCACTGTTTCTGAGACGACTCCATCAATAACGTTTTCAACAGCAACTATACCAAAGTCAACTTGCATTTGGCCAACTTTCTGACAAATATCAAGATGTGACTTTGACTCAATCGGATGAATTTTCCATCCGCTAAAATAACTAGTTAGTGCCTGAAAACCAAACGAATCTTTACCAGGACCAAGATATGCCACCTTCTTTCTCCGAGACATAATACCTCCAATTTTAAAGAACACAAGCGTTGGGAGCGTCCCAACAATTCCAACCATAGCAAAAAAAAAAAGCGATTCTGTCAAGGGGTGGCGCAAGAAAACCAGCATCACTGCCGGTTTTTAATAGAAAATTTTATACTACGTCAAGAGCTCACAAATCTTTTGAGGTTAGTCTATCAACGAAGAGTTGAGGATTTGCCTCTTACGAGACAAGCGACCGTTCGGTTTGACTGACCCGCTATTGCTAGCGAATCGTACTACCATAACTCCCTAGAAAGGAGGTGATCCATCCACAGCTTCCGCTACGGATGCCTTGTTACGACTTCACCCTGATTATCGATCCCACCGTAGTCCCTGCTTTTGACACAGGACCTTCGGGTGTTACCAACTCTCCTGGTGTGACGGGCGGTGAGTACAAGATCCGGGAACGTATTCACCGGGACGTGCTGATTCCCGATTACTAGCGATTCCGACTTCATGGAGTCGAATTGCAGACTCCAATCCGAACTGAGGATGCTTTTAGAGATTAGCTTCAC
>CAZGWO010000033.1:0-6380 GCA_964528835.1 uncultured Pseudobdellovibrionaceae bacterium | reverse complement strand
TGCTATGATAATAGAAAGAGTGTATTAAATGAAGTGATGTGGAAAATATGACGCCAAATAAGCAATCGGAACAATCACGTGAGGAGATGATCAAAGCGTTTTTGGATGAAGAGCGTATGCAGGATAATAACGATACACTGCATCAACAGGATTCGCTTGATGAAGGTAGCAATAGTGTTTCTGATGCGCCACTTGCATTACCATATGCGGATGATATGCCGGAGGATGATGTGCTGATTGCGTGGGAAGGGCCGGAATTTGAAGTGTATGAGCGAGATAAACGATGGTATATTGTGGCATCGGTTGTACTTCTGTTAATTATTATTTATGCGGTGATTGTTAATAGTCTTATTATGGCGATCACGTTCATTCTCATCGGCGTTGTGGGCTATATTCATTTACAGAAAGATCCGCGCCATCTTGTCTTTGCTGTGGCGACATCAGGCGTTGTTGTTGGTGACGAGATTTTTCCATTTGATGACATTAAATCTTTTTGGATTTTTTATGAGCCACCACATACGTATATGTTGAGTTTATGTATGCGTAATCGCGTTTTGCCACATGTACATATTCCTCTACATCAAGTTGATCCTATAGAATTACGTAAAGTACTGCTACAGTTTATTCCTGAAGAACAACAGGAAATGGATATGGTGGATACGATTGAGCGCATATTGCATTTTTAGGCTCTGGACAATATTGAGATTTTTCTATAGAATGTACGGTGTGCTTTCCGTGTGAGAGCAGTAGCGCCCGTAGCTCAGTGGATAGAGCGTTTGGTTGCGGTCCAAAAGGTCGTAGGTTCGACTCCTGCCGGGCGCACCAGTATTAAACTTTTCGATTTTTCCCGACTGATTTGGTGGCGCGTTGCGTTGCAAAGTAGGTAGGCAAAGGGTTTCCGCGCGCGGCGTGTGTGTCAGGTGTTTTGTTCAAATATGTTCAAGCGAAGTTATATAATTCCACACAAAAACGTCCCTTATTGGGACGTTTTTGTACGATGCATTTGTGACCACATTGGTGACGTGTTAGATAAGATGATTTAGGATAATGATGGTAGCTAGGAGGTATCGTCAAAGTATAGTATCGGTGAGGACCGCCTACAGCAGTGTTGAGGTGATAGATGTGAAGGAATGCTCATTGTTGCTTGACAGAGCGTCTTGTTACTCGGTTTACGGACTTACTCCCCGAGGATATGTATTTGCCGAAATCAGTTGTTGTTATGACATGTGTTTTGTGGAAAGCTTCTTATGTGATGAGGATTAGTAAGTATGTCTATTGGATGGTTTGAGGCTTGGTGTGACACGACTCTCACTGATGATTATTAATCCAACTTTTCTTTATTTCAGTTTGGGCGATCGGGTGTATCAAAATCTTTTTTGTTAAGGACGAAGAGGATGGAAGTGATTATGAAAAGATGGTATTATGTAATGCGCTTAAAGTTTTAATAGTAATAGGTATTATTGATTCTTGTATGATTCATGGTATACTTGAAGAAGAGTTGTGGAGTGTGGAGAACTTGATAAGGAGTGGTGTTTTTGATGCAATGTCATCGTAAACACTTGGCCACACAAGAGATCAAAACAATTTCTTGTGGGGCAAAAGAGTTCTCCACATTCCATGAGTCAATGGATCCATATTTTTTAAGAACAATTATAATGTCAAGTGCAATTATTCTTCTTGGTATCTTCGGCCTCGTTGTTGCGTGGCTGGTTGGTATGTATAATAGCTTTGTTCGTCTACGTAATCGTGCCGAGGAGGCATGGAGTGATATTGATGTACAATTAAAACGTCGCTATGACCTTATTCCTAACCTGGTAGAAACAGTCAAAGGTTATGCGAAACATGAGCGTGCGACCTTGGATGCTGTAACACAGGCGCGCGCACAGGCGACAGCGGTAAATATTGATGCCGCGCACGTAACATCTGCACAGATGGCACAATTTGCACAGTTGCAAGAAGGTCTTTCCGGTGCACTGTCAAAACTCCTTGCTGTAGCAGAGAATTATCCGGATTTGAAGGCGAGTGAAAATTTCTTGGAATTACAACGTGAGTTAACTGATACGGAGAATAAAATTCAAGCGGCGCGACGCTTTTACAATGGTGTCGTGCGTGATTTTAATACGGCAATTGAACAGTTCCCCGGCAATGTAATAGCTAGCATGTTTCACTTTACGAAGCGTGTATTTTTTGAAATTATAAACGCTGCAGAGCGCGAAGCGACAAAGGTTGATTTTTCGTAGAGCGAGAGTATTGTATTAGGTTAGGTTTTGATAAACATTTATACTAATATGTTCTCTCTTCTTGCTGGTTGCTGTATATGCAGGAATATCGCATCGTGGGTTGTCATATTTTCTCGGTAATATTGTAAAAAGAACAGTTAATCATATATGTGGTAACTGAGCTTGCCAAGAGAATTCTTTTGAATTGTACTAATGTCTTCTTGTAGAAAGTAGTATGGGGATGCAGTCATTACCGGCAATACCGGGCGTATTTGCAGTTAATAAGCCATATGGCATTAGTAGTGCACGCGCAGTGGCAATTGTGAAACGATGGGCACAGTATGTCACCGGTGAACGAAGTGTGAAAGTTGGACATGGCGGAACACTTGATCCTTTAGCGACCGGTGTTTTGGTTATTGCTGTTGGACGTGTGTACACACGGACAATAGAGCATTATGTCAGTGCGCAGAAAGAGTATATTGTGCACATCTGTCTCGGCTATACGTCAACAACAGATGATGCAGAGGGAGAAAAAACACGTGTACGTGGACCGGTGCCGGCATATGCAGATGTTGCACGTGTATGTGAACAGTTTGTTGGTGAAATTACACAAATACCACCAATTTTTAGTGCAATTAAGAAAGAAGGGGTGCCGGCATATAAGCGGGCACGCGCTGGTGAAGCGGTAGTGATGGCACCACGCACAGTACGTATTGATGCAATAGAAATATATTCCTATAGTTATCCGTACATTGTTTTGCGTGTGCGCTGTGGCAAGGGAACGTATATGCGTTCACTAGCGCGTGATGTTGGTAAGGCACTTGGTAGTGCGGCGTATATGAGCGCTCTGGAGCGGACGCGTGTTGGAATTTTTACAGTAGAACAGGCATATGACTGTACAGCATTTGATGAACATTGCTTTGACATTTTAAAAACGTAGAGTGCTTTTCCAAGATGCCTTTTTGTAGCTATACATTACTGAGGAAATCAGTGTTGATTGATTGTGGTGTATTGCATAGCGTTTTGCTGTAGATGATAGCATTTAGATGTTGATCATACGTAAAAGGATGATGAGTACGAATGATAGTATACAGCCAAAGATGACACCGGCAAGCACTTCACGTCCATAGTGTCCGACACGTTCTTTGAGGTGTGGAAATTTGCGTCGGTCAATTTCGTCTAATTCACGCACAAGCTCATTGAGAAATTTGCCCTGTTCACCAATTTGCATACGGATGCGCATAGCGTCGTACATAACAATCGTTGCAAAACCAACGGCAACAGCAAATGCACCAGTAGAAATACCGTCATAGTAGCCGATTGTTGTTACTAAAGCAGCAACAAATGCGCTGTGTGCACTTGGCATATGTCCCGGTGCAAAGAGATAGTTCCAATCAATGCCGTGACGTAAGCTGAAACGAATAAATTTTACGCTCTGCGCACAGACGATGACAATGAGCGGGATGAGAAACATTGCGTATGTTGTAATGGTCATAATTTATTCTGACAGGATGTTATTGTATAAGTTTATCATGGAAGTGACATTCGGTGTAGTTAGATGAGGAGTAATTTTTTTACAGCGGTTGTGTTTACTGCCGTTCTATAATGTTTTTGACAGGAGGTTCTCGGTATAGTATCCTGGAAGAGGAATAATTACTGATGTTCTGTTTGTGGCTGTCTGCAGGTTGTTATGATGAGAGAGATGTTTTTTTGCTTTATTGTAACGGAAAATACGTACACATTGGCGCTATCGGTATAAGATAGTGTGAGTTTTTTGTGTGGGAGAAGCATTCTTGATCATGCGATGTTGACAGTTGGGAACAGTTTTTTAAAACTATGATACAAGGAATAGGGTTATTATCCGCATTGGTGGTCGGTGGCGTCATTGGCTATGCGGTACGTTATTTTTCTGCAAAAAAGGTTGCCACAACCGCTGAGGCAAAGGCGCAGAAACTTTTGGAATCTGTACGGAAAGAAGCGCAGGAACAGGAAATTATTGCGAAGGATAAGGCATTGAAAATTGTGGAAGAGGCACAGAAAGTGGCGCGTGATGAGGAGGTGCAGATACGTGAGATGCAAAAACGTTTAGAAAAACGAGAGAGCATCCTTGATCGTCGTATGGAAGAGATAGATCGTGAACGTGATGATGTTAAGCGTGTTGCAGATGAAGTGCATGATGCGGAAGTGGCCGTGGAAAATGCACGTAAAGAGGTAGCGGCACGTTTGGAAAAAATTGCCGGGTTATCGCAAGAGCAAGCAAAAAGTGTCTTGATGCAGTTGACGGAAGAACAGTACCGTGGCGACTATGCAGAGCGTATTACGAAAGTTGTTAAAGAGGAGGAAGAGGATCTGCGTCAGAAGGTAAATATGATGTTGGCACAAGCGATTCAGAAGTACGCACGATCGCATGCGGCAGAGGCATTGACATCTACAGTGACGATTCCATCAGAAGAGATTAAGGGGAAAATTATCGGTAAAGAGGGGCGCAATATTCGTGTTTTTGAACGTTTGACCGGTGTGGAAGTTGTGATCGATGATACGCCGAATAGTGTTGTATTGAGCGCATTTGATCCGATTCGTCGAGAGACGGCGCGGGTATGTTTGGAAAAACTCATTGAGGATGGACGGATTCATCCGGCAAAGATTGAGGAGGTTTTTGCTGAGGCGGAGAAGGAGATTGATGGTCGAATTCGCGAGGCCGGCGAGGCGGCGGCCTATGAAGCTGGCGTACACGGACTTGATCCAAAGTTGCTCTATATCCTCGGGCGTTTGCGCTATCGTACGAGTTATAAACAGAATGTTCTCCTGCATTCTTTGGAAGTTTCGCATATCGCCGCATCGCTTGCGCAGGAGATGGGGTTAGATGTTAAAGCAGCGCGCGTAGGTGGCTTATTGCATGATATTGGTAAAGCACTTTCGCATGAAGTGCAGGGAACGCATGTTAATATCGGCATTAAGATTCTTAAGAAGTTCGGCATTGACCAGAAGGTGATTGACGCGATGAAGTCGCACCATGAGGAGTATCCATATGCATCAGCGGAAGCATATCTTGTAACGGCGGCAGATGCCATTAGTGCGGCACGTCCCGGTGCGCGTAAGGATACGGTGGAGAATTATATTAAGCGTATGGAAGAGTTGGAAGAGCTGGTCAATTCTTTCGAGCATGTGGAGAAGTGTTTTGCAATTCAAGCCGGGCGTGAAGTGCGCATTTTTGTGCGTCCTGATGAAGTGGACGATCTCGGGGCGATGAAGTTGGCGCGTTCTGTAGCGCGGAAGATTGAGCAGGACCTGACGTATCCCGGTGAAATCAAAGTGAATGTCGTGCGCGAGAAGCGCTCCGTGGAGTATGCAAAGTAAAGAGTCTTTTTTAAAAGTCTTGCATATAAGCCAAAAAGCATATACACTACTCTTGTAGGGG
Source organism: uncultured Pseudobdellovibrionaceae bacterium (assembly GCA_964528835.1). Classification (GTDB taxonomy): domain Bacteria; phylum Patescibacteriota; class Minisyncoccia; order Moranbacterales; genus JALVQA01. Next base: position 743 of record CAZGWO010000033.1, on the reverse strand, counting down.
AAAATAAATCTAAAACTAGGAAGGCAGGTGACACTATGGAAAATGTAACAAAGGCACAACTCGTTGCAATGATTGCACAGAGCGCTGATCTTTCAAAGAAGGATGCAGAAGCGGCAATGGACGCATTCGTTGATGTTGTAACGACGCAGTTGCAAAAGGGCAACAAGGTAACACTTACAGGTTTCGGCGCATTCAAGACATCTGCACGTGCAGCACGTCAGGGTGTGAACCCAAAGACTGGTGAGAAGATTCAAATCCCGGCAATGACCGTACCGAAGTTTACGGCTGGTAAAGCTCTCAAAGATGCTGTAAAATAAGAATGTGGGTATGCGATGCATATCTGCCAAAAACAAAAGATAGCGCAAAAACCACGGCATAACCGTGGTTTTTGCTTTTTTGGGCGCAACGTGGTTGTTATATGGTATAATACGTACATTACTCTAAGGTAAATTTTATGGCGCAGCGTCTCTTTAGCGGCATTCAGCCAACGGGCACACTCCACATCGGCAACTACCTCGGTGCGATGAAGCAGTGGGTGGCACTGCAGGATGATTACGATGCGTTGTACTGTATCGTGGACCTGCACGCCATCACTGTGCCGCAGGATCCGGCGCAACTGCGGCGGACCGTGTTGGACACTGCGAAATGGTATATCGCGGCGGGGATTGACACGGCGCGCGTGACGATCTTTGTGCAGTCGGATGTGCCGGCGCATACGGAGTTGGCGTGGCTGCTCAATACGA
>CAZGWO010000032.1:0-6577 GCA_964528835.1 uncultured Pseudobdellovibrionaceae bacterium | reverse complement strand
TGCATGTACAGAAGTGCCAAAAGCAGTTCTTGCGCACTGTTCCGGCAAAGCATGCGAAACAATCATCGCACGCACAAAAAAAACGGTGGATACAATTGTAACAAATGCGCATGTCAAAAACTGGCTAGTTACGGAAATTAAAGAAACCAAACAAAAACGTTCCCCTTACCCACCATTTACAACATCAACACTTCAGCAAGCAGCAAGTTCCCGTCTCGGTTTTACACCAAGTCGTACGATGCGCACCGCACAAAAACTTTATGAAGCAGGACTGATTACGTACATGCGCACGGATGCTGTCACGCTGAGTAATGATGCGCTCGCACAGATTGCCGATGTTGTCACACGCGATTTTGGCGCAGATCTCCATCAGCTACGTCATTACAAGACACGTAGCAAAAACGCACAGGAAGCACATGAAGCAATCCGCCCAACGGATATAACCACACAAAATGCTGGCACGGATACCGACACCCGCAAACTTTACAGTCTCATTCGTATGCGCACGCTCGCATCACAAATGATCGATGCGCAAATTTTACGCACGAAAATTATTGCCAATACGCATGATCACACCGTACCGGATTTTACACTTACCGGCTCACGCGTTCTTATACCGGGTTGGCTTCTTGTAGACACTGCGGCGCGCAATGACGACGTAGATCTTCCGAAACTTGCCGTTGGCGATGCACTCACACTTAACGACATCACTGTTGCAAAAAAAGAAACGCAACCGCCGAAGCGCTATACTGAGGCCGGATTAATCAAAGAGTTAGAGAAACGTGGTATTGGACGTCCATCTACATACGCAAGCATCATTAAGACTATTCAAGACCGTGGATACGTTACGAAAGATGGTCGCAGTCTCGTACCAACTGAAACGGGTATGATCGTCAGTAGTTTCATTGAAGAACACTTTAGTGCATATATCAGTGATGACTTCACAGCAGAAATGGAAAATGAACTTGATGAGATCGCTGCCGGTAAACGTGACTATGTAAAAACCTTGCGTGACTTTTATACACCATTTGCAAAGGATATTGCGCAAAAAGCCACTATTCCAAAATTAACAAACCTTGGCGATGCCGATCCAAAGTACACGTGCCCAACCTGTGGCGGAAAAATGATTATAAAACTCGCTAAAAATGGTACTTTTCTCTCATGCGCAAATTTTCCACACTGCAGTGGCGCACGTACCGCTGATGGTACGGTTATGGAAGGACCAAAAGAAACCGGTGAAAAGTGCCCTGATTGTGAAAGTCCACTTGTGGAACGTACGGGACGATATGGTAAATTTATATCATGCTCACGCTACCCAAAATGCAAATACATCAAGGAAGATCCTACCGAAGCGGCAAAAAAACGTACTGGTGTAGCGTGCCCGCAATGCAAAAAGGGCGAAATGATTGAACGTCACGGTCGTTTCGGTGTATTTTACTCCTGTTCACGCTATCCTGATTGCAAAAACACCATTAAAGCACGTCCAACCGGACGTCTCTGTAGCTATGTTCGCGATGATAAAGGTGGCGCCTGTGGTGCACTGATGATGGAAGGCACCAAGACAATTCCGGAACGTTGTAGTGATAAATCATGCCCCAATCACAATCCTCATAAACATAGTACGTAGTCTCCTCTGCATATCGAACCGAAAGATGGTATAGTAAAAGTATATGAAAACCTCACAAAGACAACTCGCCATCACCGATATCATCAAGAGTGCAAAAGTTCCCCTTGATCTCGCCGGACGTAAACTCGTTACCGAAGCATTTCACTTTGCCGATCGCGCACACGCTGGACAAAAACGTCGTAGCGGTGAGCCATACGTACAACATTGCCTCCACACAGCACGCATTTTGGCGCAAATCGGCATGGATTCACGTACAATTGCTGCAGGACTACTCCACGACGTCCCGGAAGATACAACTGTTACTCTCGCTAATGTAGAGCAAACATTTGGTAAGGAAATCGCGTGGATGGTTGATGGTGTAACAAAACTCGGACACATTCGCCTGCGTGGTTCACGCGAAGAAATGTTTATTGAAAATCTACTCAAGATGTTTTTGGCAATGGCGCAAGACATTCGCGTTGTAATTGTTAAACTCGCTGATCGCTTGCACAATATGCGTACATTGGACGCTGTACCACAAGAAAAACAAGAACGTATTGCCAAAGAAACTATGGAAGTCTATGCGCAAATCGCCAACCGTCTCGGCATCAGTGAAATTAAAACAGAAATGGAAGATCTTGCTTTCATGTATCTCCAACCAAAAGAATATGCTCGTGTACGCGCAATGTATACACGTGAGAAAGAAGAATACGAAAAATACCTTAATCGCGCTATAAATAACATTACTAAAGGTCTCAAAAAAGAAGGCATTAAATTGCAAGAAATTACAGGACGCGCAAAGAGTCTTTACAGCTTATATATAAAATTACAACGCTATGAAATGGATGTTTCTCGCATCTATGATATCGTTGCTATTCGTATCATCGTGCCATCTGTCGCCGACTGCTATGAAACACTTGGCATCGTTCACAAGCGTTATCGCCCAATGGTTGGACGTATCAAAGACTACATTTCCCTCCCAAAACCGAACGGCTACCAATCTATTCACACAACAATTTTTGGTCCGGAAGGTCGCATCATTGAAGTGCAAATTCGCACACCACAAATGCACTCAGAAGCCGAGTTCGGTATTGCGGCACACTGGATTTATAAAGAAAGAACCACCGGTGGTTGGCGACAATATCTCTTCGGATCTGGTAAGAAAAAAACACCATCCATACAAGACCAACGCCAAACACGTTGGGTTAAACAGTTACGTGAATGGCAAAACGACATTGGCAATGACAACGATGAATTCATGCGCAGCCTCAAGATTGACTTTTTCAAAAATCACATCTTCGCCTTTACACCGCATGGCGATATCATTGATCTTCCGGAAGAATCAACACCGATTGACTTTGCTTACGCAATCCACTCAGAAATTGGCGATCGTGCAACCGGTGCGAAAGCTGACGGTAAAATGATTCCATTGGACTATTGCATCCATAATGGTGAAGTCATTGAAATTCTCACAACAAAAGAGCATAAAACACCTAATGCGAAATGGTTGGAGTTTGTGCGCACATCAAACGCGCGATCCAATATTCGTCGTCAACTTAAACGTGCCGGTGCTCCATTGATAGCACAAGCGCAACAACATGATATACGCAAAGATCGTGTCAAACCTACAAAAAAGAAAAAGTAATTAAATGCCACGGTATAGTGGAATGCCATTTGCACCGGTTGGTACATAAATCGTACCCTTACGATCTTTAAGCTCTTTAATGTAAAGGTACTGCAAATATGCCGGCGTAAGTGACTGATTGATAATCTGCTGCGCATCACGTTGTCCCTCAGCCTCAATACGCTTACGTGCAGCTTCTTTCTTCTCCTTTTCTAAAAGAAAGTCATAGCGTTGTGATTCTTGTTCGGCCTGTAACTTCTGCTGAATGCTGTTGGCAAGATTTGTTGGTAAAGTTACATTGCGCAATAAGACTTGCTCAACAGCAATGCCACGTGGCATGATAGTAGCGCGTAAACGATCAGCAATAGCCTGTGCAATTTCTTCACGCTTATCAGAATATACTGCCTTTGCATCGTAATGCGCAATTACAGCGCGAATAGCACTGCGAATTTCCGGACGAATAATCTTCTCTGCGTAATTCAAGCCAAGATTACGATAAACATCTGCAGCCTTATCTTCTGTTAGGTGATAGAATACTGTAATATCCAAATCTACCGCCAACCCCTCGGCAGTTAATGCGCGAATGGCATCAGCGCCTTTGCGTCGTCCTTCTCCATGTGCAATGCTCATAGTGTATTCATCAGTGCGAACGCTCATTGGGATAACACGCGCAAATGGATTGATAAGATGAATACCACTATTAATTTCACGATCACGAACCGTACCAAAAAAATCTACAACGCCCGTATGACCGGCAGGAATTATCACAATTGCATTAAAAAGCACTATTACGATACACACAATAACGATAAACCAACCAACCTTACCAGAAAGAGATGTCTTCATACGAGTTACATTGAATGAATTATGTTGTATAACATTTTTAATAAAATTTGCAAACGGATTCTTTGTCATGCGAATAACATTATCACGCGCAACACCGCTACGCGCCTGCAAAACCTTGCGCACAATAAACGGTGCAAGGTAGAAAATAATAATTAACGTAATAAGGACATTCATATGCACACTATAAAAACAAAGCTGGTACGTTATTTCTATAAGTTAAGTCACTATGCAACATGCTTAATAATACATTCCATTACGCCACCAGGCGTTTCTACTGTCACGACATCACCAACATCATGACCCATAAGTGCTTTGCCAAATGGTGATTCCGTAGAAATTTTACCCATTGACGGATCAGCCTCATTGGATCCAACAATTTCAAAATCATGATTACTGTTATTGCATGTAATTGTAACTTTTGACCCAATTTGCACACCTTTGATACGTCCGTCATGCGCAACAACCTCCGCATTTTTAATCATTTCCTCCAGCTGCGTAATACGCGCCTCATTCTCCGCTTGCTCCCGTTTTGCTTCCGAATATTCAGCATTTTCACTCAGATCACCCTGTTCCTTTGCTTCCTTGATTGCCTGCGCAATATCTTGACGGACAACTGTTGTGCGGTGTTCTAATTCTTCCATCAACTTCTCCAATCCTTCTTTTGTAACGATGTACGTCATTTCTTTATCTTCTATAATTGCTTATCACTTATGCGGTTTACGCATATTGCTTCCCATTCTACTAAAATCAATCACTATCGTCAATGTTGACACTATCAAGAATTCAGTTTTTCGGAATTTTTCGCAAATCGTTGTGTAAAGTACCATTTGTAAATCTCTAGTGCGACCGGCGCACTTGCTGATGATGTATGCTCATTTTGCCCTTCCATGAGGACGAGGATAACAATCTCCGGATTGTCATATGGCGCAAAAGACGTCATCCATGAATGTGTTTTCTTCTGCGTGCCAAACTGTGCTGTGCCGGTCTTTGCAGCAACTTTAACAGGAAGATGCTTAAATAACTGTGCCGTTCCTTCCGTTACTGTCATACGCATACCTTCCTGTACAATGCGGATAATTTCCCTACTAAGGATATCTGTGCGTTTCTTTTGTGGTTTATAAGATGTAAGCACGCCATTGTGATCGCGCCAATATGCCAAGACATGCGGTTGCCAGAGCGTTCCACCATTGGCAATCGCTGCTGTCGCATTTGCGATTTGCAATGGTGTCGCTGTTATAAAACCTTGTCCGATCGCAGCATGATAATCATTACCAATAGACCATTTCTGTCCAAAATGCGCTTCTTTCCATGCGCGATCAGGAATAAATCCACGTGCTTCTCCGGGTAAATCAATACCAGTTTTCTCGCCAAAGCCAAAACGATTATAATAGCGCTTCATTGTATCAATGCCCATACCTTTAATCGCGCCATATCCACCACCAACCGCATAGAAAAAAATATCATGTGATACAGCGATCGCGCGTCGCACGTCAGCAACGCCATTAACGCGCCAATCACGAAACGTATAAGCACCGATGCGAATAGCACCAGTACTATTGACTGTTGTGTTTTCGTCAATAACGCCTTCCGACAACGCAGCACCTGCAAGAATTGGCTTAACTGTAGAACCGGGTGGATATGCGCCAGCAATAGCACGATTGAAAAGTGGCTTATCAGGATCTTGTACAAGTAGACGATATTGATCCTGTTCAATACCGCCAACGAAAGCATTGTTATCGTATGCAGGCATGCTTACAAGTGCACGTATGCTTCCATCACGTGGATCCAATGCAACTACAGCACCACGTGTGATGCCAAAACGACTAAAAGCCTTTTTCATGATTGTTATAATAGACTTCTGTAATTCTGCATCAATCGCAAGATAAAGATCATTACCGGCAATCGGTGCCGTATCCTGCGTCATGCGTTGCGCATTACCATGTGCATCAATTTCAACACCAATAGCACCATGTGTACCACGTAAGAGACTTTCATAGACCTTCTCTACACCAGTTCGTCCAACTTCATCTGTAAGGTAGTATGAATCATCTTTTGCAAGGTCCTCTGCTTGCACAATACCTGTATAACCAAGAATATGCGAAAAAAGTGTACTATCAATATAATTACGCCGTGCAGTTGTAACAAGATGCGCACTACGAAGATTGTCGGCATTTTCTATAAAAGAAAATCGTTCGTCTTGTGAAATATTTGTTGCGATAAGTACATCTTGACCGTAATGTTGAAGTGTATTACTAATCATCATTTGCAAATTCTTCTCTTGCAAATTGAAAATTCTTGCAAGCTTTCGAATTGTTGCATGACGCGCAATAGCATCTTCCGGCAACAATGATGGTGTTAAAACGACATCCGTTTGTGGCACGTTTTCCACAAGTGGCACACCAAAGCGGTCAAGAATCAATCCGCGTGGCGCCGGTACAACCGTATAGCGTGTACTATTGATGTTGGCGCGATTCCTATAAAAATCTCCACGTACAATACTA
>CAZGWO010000031.1:0-6701 GCA_964528835.1 uncultured Pseudobdellovibrionaceae bacterium | reverse complement strand
CTGTGCGCCACGTGCAAGAACGTTCTGTGATACGCTGTCACCGCGTCCATGTATAAATACGTTGCGCAACATCACCCATATGCCGGGAAAAAGCGTAACGATACCCATAACCATAAGAATACCACCGGAGAACCACTTCCAGAAAATATCAGGAACATCAATAAATACCGTTGATATCTTCAAGAGTAGCGTAAAAATAACAATACTTACAGATAACGCACCAACAATCGTATATGGTGCCCACCGACGATGGACTCCGCCAAAGCTACCACCGAGAACAATCGGTAGAAGCGGTAAGACACACGGCGCAAGTACTGTAAGAGCACCGGCCAAAAGTGCAACGAAGAATAGTGCCATAAACAACTAGAGATTAAACTCATCAATAATGCCCTGCAGCGTCGTTCCACCGATGACAGTCTTCACCGGCGCGCCATCGCGATCAATTTCAACGAACGTGTTTTGTGTTCGAATACCATACTTATGACGTAAATCCGAACGTGTATCATAGTCTACACGCAAGATCATAACATCTGATGGAATCTTGTCCATATTTCGTGCGATATCAGCTTCAAATGCCTGACATGACGAGCACCACGATGCACTAAAATCCAAAATCGTTCGCGCTTCTTGCCCAACAAGTTTCGGCGCATACTCACGATAGGAACCAGCGCCGGTAACAGCTGGATAAATTTCAGCGCCATCAGTACTTCCCGGCACACTATCAGTTGACGTTACATGTGTATCTGTAATTTGCACAGAACGCGTAACACGATTATTATTACCAAAACGATTCAACAAAAATATGCCGGCAATAATAAAAAGCACTATCACAACAATAAGTATGCCACTGACCACTATTCTTTTTTGTTTATAACGCACTGCGCACGTATCACCTGAACACTGATGTTTTTTCATAATATTATTTCACAAAACTTACTTTACATCCATTGTATCGTGCTTTATAAATATGTCAAGTGTACTTTACATATAACTTACCCCTCGTCAATGTTGCAATCATGCTCTATAATAAAATACGTAATTTATCTCCGAAAAATACCTACATGATTGCTACCAAAAGACCGGTCGTCCTTGTTGTTCTTGATGGCTGGGGACTTTCTCGTGACCACCGTAACATCCTGATGACCACAGAACTTCCCACCATAACGCGACTTAACCAGTACTATCCACTTATCGCGCTGCAAGCTTCCGGTATCAGTGTCGGCATTCCATGGGGCGAAGCCGGTAACAGTGAAGTTGGACACATGGCGCTTGGTAGTGGACGTATCATCTACCAAAACCTCCCACGCATTTCCCTTGCAATTCAAAACGGCACATTCTTTGACAACACAGCTCTTATAGGTGCTGCAACGCATGCTAAAGAAAACGCAGCCACACTTCATATCATGGGATTACTATCATCCGGCGCCGTACACTCTCACTATGACCACTTTATCGCAACGCTGGAGCTTGCAAAACGCAATGGATGCACCAACGTTGCCCTCCACCTCTTTCTTGATGGACGCGATAGCGCGCCAAATGCCGGCATTGACATGATTACACGCATACAAAACGATATCAAAAACATAGGGATTGGACGTATTGCCAGTATCGCCGGACGTCACTGGGCAATGGATCGCAACAATAACTGGGATCGTATTGCCCGTGCTTATGCAGCACTGACTGATACCGGTGCTCAACATACGCCAAACAAAAATCTCCATAACTACATCACAACATCTTACGCTAACGGCACTACCGATGAATTTATCGAACCAACCGTTCTTACCGATAGCAACGATAAAGCATGCGGGGCAATAGCTGATGGTGATAGTGCCATTTTTATCAATTTTCGCGAAGATCGTGCACGTCAAATGACGCACGCCCTTACAGATGATGATTTTAAGGCATTTGAACGCACGCAACTGAAAAACTTCTTTATGACCACCATGACACAATATGACCGTAACCTTACGGTTCACGTCGCTTTTCCACCACAAAATATCACCAACACACTTGGCAAAGTTCTCTCAGATTACAATAAAAAACAACTGCGCATTGCAGAAACGGAAAAATATGCGCATGTAACCTATTTCTTTAATGGTGGCGCAGAAAAGCCGTTTCCCGGTGAGGACCGCATTCTTATTCCATCACCGCACGTGATGCGCTTTGACGAAGCGCCGGAAATGAGTGCCGCAAAAATTACTGACCGCATTATTACAGAACTGCATAACAACACCTACGACTTCATTCTTGTCAACTACGCCAATGCTGACATGGTTGGACATACCGGTAATGAAAGTGCGGCGCGCGAAGCTGTGCGTTCCATTGACAAAACACTCTCCATTCTCATTCCGGCTGTACTCAAAAAAAACGGTACCATCCTAATCACCGCTGATCACGGCAATGTAGAAGAACTTTATAATGATAAAACCGGTATGATAAGTACGGAACATTCCACCAACCCTGTACCACTCTGGTATGTTACAAGAGACAATCATCGCCATGTGCCACGTGATGCACATTTTATACCGAAAGTGGCCGGACTTCTCTCTGACGTTGCACCGACAGTTCTCGCTATCATGCACCTTGATAAACCACGCGAGATGCATGGACAAAATCTTTTACCGCTCCTCATGACACAAAAGTAACACCAGCACCAACCACTATAAAACCCACGCAATTCGTCGCATACTAAAATTAGCAAGCTCATCACAAACATCTTGTGAAACTTTTACCTTAGCTAATGATGGAATACTATTTGTATGAAAAAGCCATAACGCGATAACAGCATTGCGTGAGAGAATGACACTATACCGTTGTATATTACGTACATTTTTTTGACATGTCATACAGAGAAAACCGCCTTCTTGTAAAGAATAAATGTATGACTTTTGCTCTTGCAATACTTCCTTACAATGCACGCACCTACGACTCTCAACATGCCACCCTAAATACGCTAAAAGGTGTGTCAAAAATCCATATGTAACAGTGCGCAACGTTACAGTGGCAACATTATGTGCCACAAGTGTATCCAACGTGCGCAAATACATTAGAACAAGATCATAAAGCTCTTTCTGTGGATCAGTACTGCGCAAAAGTTGCTCAACGACATCACAACTATTACGTGCCAAGCACAATGCTTGCACGTGATTACGTATGTAGCGAAAATTCTCTTCACACAGCGCAAATGTTACCGTGCCACGTCCACGATTTCTCGCCACAACAACAAACGATGCCATGAGCGGCTCCAGATGTGGTGCCAGTTTCGCCCCGCTCTTGCGCGCACCACTGCCACGCACAATAATTTTTCCTTCTTCTCGTGTAAAAAACGTATAGAGCCGATCACGCTCCTTATAATCTTGATGCTTTAAAACAATGACGTGAAAATTCCTATGCACGGCGGTAATGCTGTTACGTATATTTTCCTCTGATTACATGGTACTCTTGACCGGTATTTTCGCTAAAATCTCACTCGTTATGCATTCCGCTTTATACTGATTCCTACGTCACTGCCATCCATAACTACCGTATTCTCATAATCCGCATCCGACAGTGCTTCTTTGCGCACGGTATCGTCCGGTGCCACCAGCGTCTCGTGCGCAATGAGCTCGGCATGCGCATCCACGACAGCGTCCGTACCGGTGATGCCAAGCGCAATACGATCATCCACAGCGAAGCCGGCCTTCTTGCGCGCCTGCTGAATATGACGGATTAATTCCCGCGCCTGTCCTTCCAGTGCCAGCGCCGGTGTGATTGCCGTATCCAGCGTTACCGCATCATCGCTACCGCGCCGCACCCGCTTAACATTAAGCTCCTCGCAAATCATCCGGTCATACGCCGCATCCACCGTCTTCGGCACTGTCACCGCCACCAGCGGCTGGCGTACTTTGATGCCGGATTGCGCGCGCAGTTCCAGTCCGCGCGAGATCACTTCACGTACTACAGCCATTTCTTCCACGCGTCGCCCCTGCTCCGCCGTCAATGCCGGCAGTTCCGGATAGTCGGTCAAGTGCACACTCTCCGACGCATCCGCAATGCCGCGCGTCAAATTGCGATAAATCTCCTCCGCGACAAACGGTGTCAACGGCGCCAGTGCGCGCGCAAGCGTTACGAGCACATAGTGCAGCGTCGCATACGCCGCCGCTTTATCATCATCGTCCTCACTCTTCCAGAAACGCTTCCGACTGCGCCGGATATACCAGTTGGACAAATCGTCCACAAATTCCTGCGGTGCGCGCGCCGCGGTGCGCACATCGTAGGCATCCAGCGCCGTGCGCATCGTGCCGACGCACTGCTGCAACCGCGCAACAATCCACCGGTCCAAATAATGCTCCGTCTGCGGCAGCGCATCAAACGCACGCGGACGCCACCCGTCCACGCTGGCGTACATCACAAAGAAACTGTAACTCTGCCGCACCATCCGAAAGAACCCGCGCGCCAATTCCGCCAGCGCACGCTCACTGAACCGCAAGTCCTCCGCCGCCACCACCGGCGAGCGCAGCAGGTACAATCGCAGCGCATCCGCGCCATAGCGCTGCACCATCAGCATCGGGTCGGGATAGTTTTGCAAACTCTTGCTCATCTTGCGCCCATCCTCGGCCAGCACCGTACCGTTGACGATGACATTGCAAAACGCGTGCGTGCTTTGATCGTGCTGTGGGCCGCCCACTTCCAGCGCACCGGCAAGCACATGGAGGTAGTAGAACCACGCCCGCGTCTGATCCACACCTTCGGCGATAAAATCCGCCGGGTACTTGTTGACAAAAGCGCCATCGTGCGCAAACGGGTAGTGCTCCTGCGCATATGGCATCGCACCGCTGTCAAACCACGTATCCAGCACATCCGGCACGCGCCGCATCGTCCCATCGCAGCCGTCGGCGGCACACGCAAATGTCACCGTATCCACGACATGCTTATGCAAGTCATCCACCGTGCGACCGCTGCGCGCCTCCAAATCCGCCACCGCGCCAAACACCTCCTGCGCACCGCACGCATCGCACACCCACACGGGGATCACGCTCGCCCAAAACCGCTGCCGACTGATACTCCAATCCCGCGCACCGTGAAGCCACTTGCCGAAGCGTCCTTTTTTCAGGTGCGCCGGCGACCAGGTGATGTGCCGCGCATTGTCCAAAAGTTTGTCCTTGATCTTCGTCACCGCCACAAACCAACTGCTCGTCGCATAGTTCAGAAGCGGCGTATCACAGCGCCAGCAGTGCGGGTAATTATGCGCGTACTTCTCTTTGTGAAACAATCGGCCCCGGCGCGCCAAGTCCTTAATCACCGCCACATCGGTCGCCTGCACATCGTCCTTGGGTTTGACGGCCAGGCCCGCCAGCGGCGCACCCACCGCGTCCTTGATCACGCCGTCCATCCCCACATGCTGCACAAACGGCAAGTGCTTCTCTTTGCCCAGCGCCATATCATCCTCACCGAACGCCGGCGCGATATGCACCACGCCCGTCCCCTCATCCGTCGTCACGAAATCCGCCGTATACACCTGCCACCCGTTGGCGCGGTTTTCCAATTTTTCATCGCGCGCATACGCATCATACAGCGGCGCATAGGTCAGCCCCGCCAGATCGGCGCCCGTGCAGTGCTGTACGACGCGGTGCGTACCATGCGGCGCATCGCAGTCCCCGTCGCGCGGCGCAACCACCGCATCAAAAAGCGCTTCGTTGCGCTCATAGTACGCCTGCGACACCACCACAAAGAAACGCGTCTCCGGCGTTGTCATCTCCACAACGACATACGCAATCTCCGCACCCACCGCCAGCGCCACATTGCCCGGCAGTGTCCACGGCGTCGTCGTCCACGCGAGGATAAAGGTCTGCGCATCGGTCGTCCACGTGCCATCCGTGCCGGTAATTGTCTGCCCGGCGCGCACCGCAAACTGCGCCACTACGCTCAGGTCCTTGACCTCCTTGTACCCCTCGCTCACCTCACTCTGCGAAAGCGTCGTCTCACAGCGCGGACAGATATGCATCGCGCGGTAACTCTCATACACCAGCCCCTTGTCCCACAACCGCTTAAACACCCACCACACGCTCTCCATATAGTCGCGGTCCATCGTGCGGTACGGCTTTTTCATATCCACCCAGCGTCCGATACGCGGAATAATCTCCTCCCACGCATCGGCGTATGCCAGCACTTTGGAGCGACACATCGCATTGAATTTTGCCACACCCAGCGCTTCAATATCCTTCTTGGCCTGTGAGCCCATCTCCTTCTCCACAATATTTTCAATTGGTAGACCGTGACAGTCCCACCCCCACACGCGCTTAACGCGCTTACCCCGCATCGTCTGGTAGCGCGGCACCACATCTTTGAGCGTCTGCCCGACCATATGCCCGTAGTGCGGCAAGCCGGTCGCGAACGGCGGTCCGTCATAGAACGCATACTCCGGCGCATCGGCGCGCGCCGCTACGGACTTCTCAAAAATCGCGTTGTCCTCCCAAAACGCTTGCACCGCGCGCTCGCGCTCGTCCACGCTCTGCTTTGGGTCCACCGGTGCAAATGATGTCTGTCTTGCTTGTGTCATAGGGCAAAAAAAGAAAAAACCACAGCCAATTACGACTGCGGACGATTGCACGCCAACGCGCCAACCGCGGTACCACCGCACTTCCCCGCGCGCTCACGCGAGACGCTTCATTGCCGGCTGTCACGGGCCGCTCCCGTGGGGTTCTACTGAGCGTACGCGC